>NZ_DFPI01000019.1:0-115174 GCF_002377215.1 Sphingobacterium sp. UBA3519 | reverse complement strand
TTCTCTTTTTCCGATTTCCGCGCTCAACTCTCGTTAAACCCTTCTTTTTTCATGGTTCCCTGCTCTCGCGGTAACCGTCCCTCCCTTGCGGAGTGGTGCAAAGATAGGGAGTTTACAGACAAACTTCCAAGCCTTTTGTTCTTATTTATTTCATTTTCACCTTAACTACCTGTAACGGTGCGAGATTCTTTTTGTAAAACAGGTGATCGGAAGGCTGGGAAGGCCGGTTCCGGGAAAGAATGGGGACGGGAACCGGGATCTAACCTGGACATCGCGGGGAACCGCGGCGCGCTGCGTACATACCGGGAACCGGGCTTTGGCACAGGCTTCCCTGGGGAAAAAGGAATGGTGCTGGAAATTGGATCGTACCGCGGAAACCGGGCGAACCCTGCTGTGTTCCCACTTCCCGGGGAAAGAGAAACGGTATCGTGAACAGTAAAGGTGGTATTGTTAGGCCTGAAAGATGCAAAGGGCATTCTTCGCTCTGCTTTTGCCCAATTGAAAACGGTGTGCCGGCTATTGATAAAGCCAGAAAGATCGCAGCGGAAAGAAACCGCAATGCAGGATATAACAGGGGACGGACGGATACCGTACTTTCTTATCTGTTTACTTAGGTTTAGTTTAGGGTTTAGTTAGGGTTTGTTTAGGTATAGTATAGGTTATATCTAAACAAACCCTAACTTATTGCTAAGCTAAATATAAACAAAAGCTAACCTAAGGAATAAGAAGCCCTCAACTTTTCTTTATTTACTGGGGAAGCATGGCTCATTTAGGGCAAACTAGGGTTCCGCCTCGTGGACAGGGCTCCGGCTGCTGACAAAGGTCTGCAGGAACCTCCGACTACCCTCCCAGCCCTGCTTCGTACCATGGTCGGGGCAGATTTGCCCTGCAACCGTGTTCTGTCCGTGTTGAGTCCGTGTTGAGTCCGAGTCTAAGCCCGCACTCACCCCGCTGCCAACACGGGCAAATGACGCTCCGAACGCGACCATATTCCCTGGATGCCCCTAAAAAAGGCCAACGCCAATCCGAACCGCAGCCGAAAAATTCCGCAGCAACGCTGAAACATGTGAATATCTCAGGAAAACACGCTATAAAAGCACAAAAGAATACTAGGGCTCAGCAGCGGAGAAATACACACTTAGAACTCGCCCCTCCCTTAAAAGCTCATATCCTATTATTATGTCCTGTTAGAAGTCAGATATCAAGGTATAATTGAATCACAGCTAAAAACATCTTATTCAATTTAAAAGAGGATAGAACGATTTCTTACAGGAAGTTCATTCAGTTTTCAAAACGTCAAGACAATGACGAGATCCACAAGCTATACCCACTAAACACAAAAGCTCCGAATCATTCACTGCGATTCGGAGCTTCATTTGCGCCAGTTAACCTATTCTAATCTCTTAATGCTGTAAGATCAACCTTAGGCTTGGGTAGGTTCATTTTTTTAATTGCCAGACGACAGGCATCAACCATTTCCTGCGTCATGGCATAGGTATACTTTCCATAATCGTCGTATTCCAAGGTACCAACGAAAAAGAATCCGTATTTATCAAAGAAATCCGTCAAATCCAATTTGGCCACTTCGCAAGCTGTTTTAACAAAATTCAGCTGGTGAACGGCAGGATTACGCTCACCCATCATGCGATCTGAACTCCAATCTGAACGCTGTCTTCTTGGTTTATTCATATTCTGCTGACGGAACGCCTCAAATAGATCGGCATAAAAATCGGGGCGTTTTCCCTCACCCTCAAAATAGAGCTGTAACTGCCAAAAAGGAATCAAACGATCGAATACATCCGGATCGGACAAATAAGAAATTCGCTTTTCAATAATATTGGTCTTCGCTTTCTCAAAATTGTTTTGTTCTGAAACCCGAGTTTTATTACCAAAAGAACGTGTTACGTATAAGGAGAACAGGTTGTTGCTCACTTCACCCAACCCACCCCAATTAAACATTGGACGTGTCTGGTGTACGTGACCCACTTCATGACTGAAACCCCAACAAGGATCCCCTTTAATCACCGATTCCGGCGTTACCACCATCTTCATCGCGTAACCAACTTTATCGCCCATATAGGCAACACCATCTCCATCACGGAACATGTAATAATTATAGTTCACCCGTGCTAGAATACGATTTTTAGGTATTTTATTATACTTCTCCAGCCCCATCAATCGATGTTGCCTATACACCAGTGAATCGTAATTACGAATTAGCTCGACGCCTTTTCCATAAGCATACTGTTTCAATGCTTCTATTGGATAAGCGGTCTGAATATGCTCGCCTTTTGCATCAATAATCGGGAATACAGCGTGATCGATCAGACTATCCCACTCCTTATTCCCCTGTTTTTTAAGATCAAAGTAACCATTTACCTGCCCTGTCGGAAAATGAACCCTAATCGGGTTTTCCTTTTCAGGTTCTTCCGAGAAATAATCGATATAGGCTAAACTTCCGTAATCATCGAGCTGGATAATATTAACACCATTCTGCAATCTGAATTCCTGTTTTTCCAGTCCCCAACCTTTCGGATCCTTTGTAGGCTCCTGCGGATTAGGGGCTTTTCGCAACCAGTTAGGTACAACAAGGTTTACCTCTTTACCAGCTGCAATACCGTCCACAATAACAATATGCTTCCCTTTGGGAAGATACACACCGGTCATATTTTCATATTTACTGTAACCGTCCCCAATACTTAATTGATGCCCTAATGTTGTCGGATTCAACAGGGCATAATAAGTTGCATATTTATAATCCTTGTTATAGTTGCCATCAAGTATAGCCTGCGCGACCCGGCGCAAGGTTGTATCAGCAATCTGATTGAGCTGTTTTTTCTTAATCCCCTTTTTTAGTGTTAACGCCATGGGATCTTCGAATACAGCAAGATCGGCATAGGTTTGTTTGAAATCCTGAGCTGTTTGAGCTTTCAGATTGGCGCTTAGCATAAGACCTAACCCGAAAGCGATAAATTTTCTTTTCATCATAATTATAATAAATGGAATTTGGTTTACAACTTGTTATTAATTTCTGTGCATTTTAGTCAATGCATATAGTTTTAGCGTATCGGTACATTATTGAAATTAATAGGAAGAGGAGGCACACAAACGCGCACCTCCTCTTCTTATTAATAATATAGATTCCGCTAGTTTACTCTTGTCACTTGCGGCACAATAACGTCCACCTGATAAGTACCTGGCACAAATGCCTGAAATGAAAATCTTGCGTTACAAGAATAAGTATTATAGGGTAACCCCAAGCTATCATCAAAATTGACATAAGGAGCAGGGATACGATAATAATAATTAAATCCATTCCCTAAAGAAACTAATGGAAAAGGCAAAACCCCATAAACAAACTCCATCCTATCATCAAATAACGTTGTGGAAATAGAGTAATCCTGCATAGTTTGTAAATAACCACCTGCAGTACCTGAGTTAGGACGTCTGGCTATTTCACCCTTTTTAGGGTTAAATGGAACACCATTTTTATCCACTATTTTTACAACAACTTTATTGTCTCCAAGCCCCAAATAGGTTACTTTAATATGACTAGCATTGCTTGGAATAGATTTTGTCGTCGTTTCAGCGCCAACTTTCATCGCGACTGTCGATCTTACAGCAGGAACATCAAAGTATGGTGCCTCAACCAATTTAAACTCACCGATAGCTGGATAAATTTTCGTACCAACGGCATTCTTTATTTCTAAATCATAAACATAATGACCCTGCGGAAGTTTTAAAGTATTTGGTGTCGACTCAATCGCTCCGGAAAATTTGTTGATACTTAATGCCGTCATTACGGTATCTTTTTGTTTTGCAGCAATCAGATCCAACGTGGTATCGACTTTAGAATCATACAATTTTTTCCAGATCTTAATCGGAAATGTTTGCATAAAAATATCGGTAACATCTTTTCCAGTTTCCTTTTGATACACTTTAAGCAATTTAACCTCAATTGGTTTACTGGATCCAGCTGGGTTTATTGCAGTTGAAACTTCGGATCTTCCCATCCTAATTTCGACAGGCAATTGTTCATAACGAATAATATCGCTCAAGTTGCCTTCAGGTATTTTTTTACAGCCCACAAGCGAAATTGCTGCGAGTCCAATACTATATAATAATTTACTTTTCATAGCCCTTAACGATAATAGAATAAAACATGGGAGTTATGTAATACATGCACTACACCTGTAGTCGTTTGCGCATTAGAAGTTTGAACCAATGTTCTGCTACCGACAGGCGGGATTATAGTCTTAACATCGAAAACATCTCCTATAGACTGATAAAGGTAAGTGAACATGACGACCTTCGGCAAAACAGTAGAATTTTCATTATAGCCTAAAGCAGGATCTCGTGTTTCCTCATAAGAAATGATAAAATTGCCCCCTTTGTTATTTTTATATTTTTTGCCCGACGTGGTGAGTTTATCATTCGTCAATTGTTCTTTTGCAATATAAATATCAATTGAATCTGCAAATCGTCCCAATTCATACTTCATAATTGAATCTACTGTCCACATTTTTTTAGGATCAACTTTTTGGACCTGTCTTGTACGAGCCTGTACATAGTTATAAACATCGTAGTCTGTCGGAGCAAAAAAAGTAACACCTGGTGCGTTGATTTTATCCTTCACCCCTGCTTTATCAATCAACATCAAAACAGTATCAAACACACCATACTTATTACTTTTCATCCAATCATACGTTGTCATATTGATCTTTGGATTATGCAACTCTCCACCCACAAAATAGTCATTCTTTTTGCATGAGCTAATAGCTACTATAATTCCAAGCAAACAAGCTATATTTAAAATAATCTTTTTCATAATTTCCTTATTAATGATTTCTCCACCAAGGGTTTTGAGTCAGCAATTCGTTTTGCGGCAATAAATTCCGCATATCCAGCGGCCAATAATAGCCTTTGTTGGCTATTCTATCTTGCGAATACGCACCCGAGTATTCATCAAATTGTTCAAACATATTCATCCGAATCAAATCAAATTGAATAATTCCTTCTCCAATCAGCTCTCTTCTCCGTTCTCTAAATATCTCTTTAAACAATTCCTCTCCAGAAACTTGTATTTCCTCGAGACCAGCTCTTTTTCTAATTGTATTCAGGTCATTTAATGCCAATGCAGTCTTGCCGTTCTTATAATAAGCCTCGGCGCGTAGCAAAATAATATCTGCTAAACGAATCAGCACCAAATTATTACTGATGGCATATTTACCTTCCCTGTATTCAATTTTATTATCGTACTTGCGAATAGTTCGTTGTTGACCATTATCAGGAAAAGGAAGGGACATTGAATCTAACCTTGCTTCAGGTTTATCAAATTCACTCTCAAGAAATTCAGGTTCAATATACCAAGCAGAGTTGCTACCTTTACCTGGAATAGTGGCACTTGTCAGAAATTTACTAAAGAAATCCTCTGAGAATTCATTTCCGCTCTCGCTATAGAGCATATTCAATTCAAAGATCGATTCTTTAGAGTTACCCAACCATATCTTCCGATAGTCTTTGACATCTTCTAGGGCATATCCGAGTTTTAATGTCTCATTCGTATACTTCTCCGCATTAACATAGTCATGTTCCCAAGCACAAACCTCCGCCATCAGTGCATTAGCAGCTCCCTTAGATGCAAAACTCTTTGTCGAGTTTTGTTGAAGATTAGCGATCGCAAACAATAAATCTTCCTTACAGAATGCTAAAGTTTCCTTTTCTGCCGTCCTTGTCATATCAGGAATATTTTGAGGATCTTTAAAAGTCTCTTTGACCAATAATACATCTCCCCAAACGCGCTGCATATAGAAATAGGTGAATGCTCTCAGAAAACGAGCACCAGCAATCGCATTTTTCTTTTCATCCTCACCTCCATCGAACAATTTGCTATCCATGGCCTCAGCTTGCTCCACAATCAAATTGCACTGATTAATGACACCATAGAAGCGTGTCCAATTCCACAAACTTCCTTCCAGGTAAGGCGCATAACTAAATTTATATCCTCCTGACCTTGCCAAGTCATTCATATTCCAATCTTCCCCCGCCTGATGCACTACCCCAGACGCAATGTCACCAAATATAAAATAAGATCGATCTGCCCGAAGCGAATTGCGAAGTAGCGCATAAGCTCCAAGAGATGCCCTATTTACATTTTCGCCATCTTTCCAAAACACCTCATCATAAGTGCTATTTTCTGGCTTTAAGTCCAGATATTTCGAACAAGAGGAATTGAATAATAAAGTTCCTGTTATTCCGATTAATGATAATATATATTTAAATTTCATTTTGATCGTTTTTAAAAGTTGACTTCTAGACCGATTGTATATTTCCGAGGCAACGGATAAGCTCCGCCGCTATATTCCCCTTGCGGTGTCACCAATTCAGCATCAGGGACTGAAGCTTTCTGAAAAGTATGAAGATTATCCACCATACCATAGAATCTAATATTTCTAGCCCCTATCTTTAACCGTTCCACGACATTTTTAGGTAAAATATACCCGACAGAAATTGTCTTAATTTTGAAATAAGTACCATTTTCATTAAACATCGTACTAAACGGAAGATATTGATAAAAATAACTTCCATAAGGAGATATCGAAGGGAAACTCGCCTGATAATTAGGATCCTTTGCCTTTTCAGGTGTCCAATAATCTAAACCTTCTAAATCAGGTAATCTGTTGTTTGTAAATTTATTTATGCTTCCACCTATCGCGTTGAACTGATTACTTTTTAAATTATTGATGATATCACGACCGATAGTAAATGTATTTAACATACTGATTGAAAAACCCTTATAGATAAATTCATTATACAAACCACCCGTTATGCGCGGATTCGGGTTACCTGTTAACATCAAGTCACCATCAGCTGCTCCTTTATCTTCGTCACTCCAGGTATCCCAATCCTGATTTACATCCGCCCAATTTGGAAATCCGGGTTTAACAGGATAATTTCCTTTAAAAACCGTGATAGGTTTGCCCGTCACTGGATTGACAGGTATTTGATCTTGATGCGAATAGACGCCCTGATAGATCATTTGAGCCCATCTATATATAGGACTTCCTACCGTATACAACAATTGTTGATTATAACCTCTGGAATCAGCATAGAAACTACGGTTCCCAAATGGCAATGAACCAATTCTATTTTTGTTAAAAGTCATATTTAGATTCGTATTCCATTGCAATGCACTCGTTTTAGACAGATTTCTTGTCATAATAGTCAGGTCAATACCCTCATTATAAACGGTCATTGGCACGTTAAACGACAACTTTGTGTAACCTGTGTAATATGGGAATGAGAATCCCATAATTGGATCTTTCAGAATTTTTCGATAAGCATCGAACGTCACTGTTAAACGATCATTGAAGAGCCCCAAGTCAAATCCAATATTTGTTTGCTCAGATTTATTCCAGGTCAGATTTTTTAATGTCAGCGGTTTTTTAAAAGATGGCACCGCGAATGTAGTTCCATTGTATGTATCCGATGACAAGGCCCAAACGTTATAAGGTGCATAAAAATCTTCCGGAAGGACACCTGATTTACCCCAGCTTCCTCTCAATTTAAGCATATTAACCCAATCAAATTTTTTCATAAAATTCTCATCGGAAATAACCCAAGCAGCTGACAATGCAGGAAAGGACCCCCATTTGGTATTAACACCAAATCTGGAAGAAGCATCTGAACGCCAAGAGGCATTAAAGATGTACTTTGATTTAAAATCATAGGAAAACTGCCCCATATAAGATAGAAGCCCAGACTCTACCTTGTTTGTACTTGCTATTAGATCTTTTGTTGCAACGCCTTGGATTACATGAATATCGTCTGTAGGCAGATTATATCCCTCTGTTTTATGGGACAACTGCTTATCATATTGAAACGATTGTAACGCCGTTACATTAATCGTATGTTTTTTATTAAATATTTTTACATAATTCAATACGTTGGCAATATTATAGGTATAGGCATTTCTCCCCGTTGATGCAGCATAGTTGATCCCTTGATTAAGTTCACGAGGTTGAAATTGATTTCGACTATCCATATTTGCCTGTACAGACCCCTCCAATGAATATTGCAACCCCTTTATGATATCGACATATGTTTTTGAAAAAATATTGATATTATCGGTCTGATTATCATCCGTTAATTTATCATATTGCCCTAAGTAAAAATCATAATCTGCCTGACCAAGTCCGACAAAAGAAGAAGGCATCTCCCCTTGATTCACCGGAACGACCTGGTCAATCCCTCTACCAAGTCCACGTTTGCGGTTTATTCTCGCTGCCGACACCATAAAATCCGATTTGATAATTGGTGAAAGTGTAAACCCAAAATTACCTCTTATCGAGTACCGCTTAAATCCAGTGTTACGCACAACACCATCCTCATTATAATAACCCGCAGATAATCTGTAATTAACAGACTCGCTTCCACCTGCAATACTCGCGTCTGCATTATCAATATTGCCCGTTGTATAAAACAAATCTTGCCAATCCGTTGCATTATTGTAGCTACTATTCAAACTGTCTGTTAAAGGCTGTGTAAATCCACCCATCTGAGCCCATGAAGCGTATTGACTTAAGATATCCATCTTTGTCCTTCTTTCTGTAGCTCCCCCTAATGTTCTTTGCAACTGAGGTCTTTCTGTAATTCCCCTGTAATAGGATGCTCTAATTGATGGCTTTCCCACCCGGCCCTGTTTTGTTTTGATCACAATCACCCCATTCGCACCACGAGAACCCCATACAGCTGTCGCAGCAGCATCTTTCTGTACAACAATACTTTCAATATCATTGATATTGATACCCGCAATATAATTAGTTCCTGTAGCCGATGATCCCCCTAAGTCAGAGACCGATAGCGGCATCCCATCAATAATATATAGCGGAGAGCTCATTGTATTTGCCAAGTCGACCTCACTATTCAGATCGGGGGAAATTGTGGTATTACCCCTTACAGTAAATGTATTCCTAGCTCCAGGCTCTCCTGTAAAGTTTTGGATATTGACACCTGCAACCCTTCCCTGCAACAAGCTCTCGAAACTTGGTGCAGGCAAATCTTCAATCGTCCGGCCTGAAATAACCTGGACAGCACTAGTCGTCTTTTTAACAGACTGTTTTTGATATCCAACAACCACAACTTCTCCTAAGAAAGAGTCATCTTTTTGAAGGACTACGGCAGGAGCCTGTTTTGTTGTCACCTGGACCTCCAGCTTTTTAAAGCCGACACCAGAAAAAACTAATGTGACGGGAAGGCTTTTTACGGCCAAAGTGAATGAACCTTGCTGATTTGTAGACGCTTGATTCGTTGTTCCTCGCTCTGTGACGGTCATGCCCGCCAACGGCTGCCCATTTGCATCTCGAACAGTCCCTTCCACGGGAATTGTTTGACCGAAAACATGAAAATAGGACATCACCACGAGAATAATAATAGGTAGAATTCTCTTCATATTAATTTAGTGTTAGTGGAGTGAAGGTAGATCAAAAATCTTGACGGCACAAAAAAGTAAATACAAATAAATAACTATTAGAATATTAAGTTTCTAAATAATACAGTCAAACGATTGCGCAATTTTTACGCAATCGTTTGAGTAAATTTTACAAAAAGCCGAATTTGTATCAAAAAGATCAGGTTAGACCTATTCAAACGTCATTTCAAGATGAACGCCGTAAAAATGCTTCACAAATATTAACAAACAGCACACAATTCCCGGTTACACCAATATATCCTATTAGTTAATACAAACAATTACTTTAAATACTCATTCTTTTTAAAGATTAACCCATATAAGCCAAAATATCTACGAACTTTTCGATGACTTAATTAATCAACTATTATAAAACAGCATGTTTATCGTTTAAGAGATTAAATTAGGATTTGATCTTCCGTTTAGCCCATTTCGTTATCAAAGAAACATCCACAAAAGAAGACAAAGCCTATTAAACTAAAAATAGCGCCATACTATCGTAAGCGCTATTACCCTGGTCATCCGTTGTCGTTGCCCCAGAACGGAAATGAGTGTAGTCCTCATTTCCCCTTTCATTACTAACATTCTTTTTTAATGGATACCTTTAAAAATTCTATTCCATCGTATTTTGGAAAGCCCATTGCCATTTGCGTTCCAGCTCATCCAGGTAAATAATGCTTTTCCGACAATATGATCCTCAGGAACAAATCCCCAATCCCTAGCATCGAGCGAGTTGTGCCTATTATCTCCCATCATCCAATAATAATCCATTTTAAAGGTGTAGGAATCTGTTCGATTTCCATTGATATAAAGCCCATCCGTTTTCTTTTCCAACAGGTTATTTTCATACACTCGTATGGCTCGCTCATAGAGTGGCAAGGTCTGTGCATTCAGTGGAATAGTCATCCCCTTTCGAGGAATAACAAAGGGGCCGAAATTATCATAATTCCATTTGTATTGTGGGTCGTTCGGAAAGGTATTTGCTTCGGCTTCCCCAGGTTTACGCAAGTTCATTTGCATGGATTTGACATTGGACCAGGATTTCACCATGGCTGCCTGATCTTTCGTTAAAAAGATTACATAAACTCCGGGCTGAATAGCAGAGACTTCTATTCCCATATCTCTTAGGCGCTGTTCGTCCAGACCTGCCTCATCTGTGATCACGGTATAATCCATCTGGCTTTCCGGGGCTACAAAACCTGGTTGGTCGTTCACAAACAATACTCCTTCTGTCATGCTGATTTTATCCCCAGGCATTCCCACACAGCGTTTAATTAAATGTTCGCGTTTATCCACTGGACGGGTTTGAATTGTAAATTGTTGATGTACTGCTTCACGTCCCATGCTACGCACCAAGTCATAATAGGGCGAGTCTTGATTTTCGACAGCAACGGTATCACCGGCAGGTGCATTAAAAACGATCACATCATTCCGTTTTATTTCTTGAAATCCGGGCAATCGTTTGTAAGGAATTTTAATGAGTTCGGAGAATGCTTTTCCTCCTACTAATGGCATCGTATGATGTGCAAAAGGAAAGGCTATAGGTGTATTTGGAATACGGGGGCCGTAATTTAGTTTACTGACAAAAAGATAATCTCCAATGAGGAGAGACTGTTGCATAGACCCCGAAGGAATCATAAATGCCTCCAATAAAAAACCACGAATCAAGGTTGCAGCGACAGTCGCAAAAACAATCGCATCCGCCCATTCTCGTACCATCGATTTTTTATAGGGATATTTCTTCTTATAGTCTATATACGATTGATGCGCAATTTGCAGCTCAGAATCCTTTGTCGCCAGGCGACCTTCGGCATGTGCTGCTTTCAGATTTTTGGCATATAGTCCATTCAAAAATTGCACATTTTTATCCTTGCCCCAAAGTGGTAGCACGATAAACGGAACCAGCACTGCAGCGCAGTTTTCCCAAAACCTTCGTTTCCCAAAACAATGAATAAAATCAAGATAGAGGTTATAAAAGACAAAAACATTGACGATCGGAACAATCAACAGGATAAGCTGCCAGGTCTTCTTGCCGAGTATCCGCGATTGGATAAACTGACTATAGACAGGAACAACTCCCTCCCAGCCTTTGCGTCCTGCCTTTTCAAATAGCAACCAAAAGCCATAGGCTGCGACTATAGTCAATACAATAAAGATGGTAAGTATCATAAATTTGTTTTAATAAATAAAAAATCGCTCTGTTGATTCTGGAGCGCTCTTCCCTTTTTGTAATTCGTTATATCGCATGATGTATTTAATAAAAAGATCATAATCATACTTTTTTTCATTTTCAAACGCTGCAAATAACTCCGGTTCGTCATTGATCAACTTGGCGAAAATAATTGGCCTTTTCTTTTTGACATCACTAAACCACCCATTATGGTTGCTATTGATTTCAACCACCTCGCCAGTTGATTTTTTCAATGCATAAGCATGTTTATATTTATTGACCATGATATTTCCCATCGTACCTGCACCACCACCAATCGCTATGCCGGCCCCACCACTGACCTTCGTTTCCGAAACATAATAGGCCATAATTTCTCCATCAGCAAGTACTTCTGCAAAAGTGGGATTTTGATTGAGCCCTCTCTGAATTCGATACATCTTTGGAGATGTTCCAGGCACCACTTCTAGTCCATCTTCTACATAAGAGGGTGCATAAACTTTCTTTTTGGATTGCCAATATACACGATAGATATCTCCTGGTTCAAACGTTAACTTTTCTTTTTGCTGATTCTCAAATTTGAGTTTTTGATCTTTTACAGAGGAGATTTTCCCATAAAGGGTATCTGCATTCATAAGTACTAAGTAGTCTAAATTTTTGGCGACTTCCTGTGCGTGAGCTGTGATCGAAATCCCTACACAGGAAGACAAAATCACAGCGGTTAAAATTGATATGGCTTTCATTGGAGTCTGTATTTGTCAATAGCTAATGAACCGTTAACCTATTTTGATTGTATTAATGATATACTTGGTACTCTCCGTCCAAGCTTCAGGTAAAACTACATAAAAATATGAAATTCAAAACTATCACACGGGGTTTTAACATTTGTTAGCATTTTGCTCTAAAGCAGCACTTTCTTACACCATGATGGACATTTCAGAACCCCTAAAAATGATCCCTACCAATACAAGCCACTACAGCCGTGTTTCTCGACCAACAACAGCTACACGGCAAAAAACAAAGCCACATCATTTTTTGCTGATGTGGCTTAACTGATTGCTTATGCAAAAAGGTTAACTTTTATATTTACTTTCAAATGCTGCGGATGCTTGATTGCCCCCATTTACTCATCTTTTCAATTGATCTATTTTATCGTCATTTTCAGCATTTAATACTCATTTACACAAAGATAGCCTTCAGAACATCGGGATTTCATCACGGAAATCAGGGATTTCTAGGGTCATTCAAGCTAAAGGGACATTAATTGATTGCGAAAGTTGTGATTGCCATTACGTTGGTCAAAGCGGTCGGCGAGTTGATCCGCTAGTTTCCCATAATGATTAGCCAGTTCGCTTGCGGTGTAGGTATTTTTCCCTTGAAAAAGATTATGCTGATTGCCGAGCT
Organism: Sphingobacterium sp. UBA3519; assembly: GCF_002377215.1. NCBI lineage: Bacteria > Pseudomonadati > Bacteroidota > Sphingobacteriia > Sphingobacteriales > Sphingobacteriaceae > Sphingobacterium > Sphingobacterium sp. UBA3519. The sequence goes on along the minus strand of NZ_DFPI01000019.1, from coordinate 102,134 downwards.
CAAGCATAAAAGATTCATCAGGCCCAAAGTTCTTCATGGCTTCACAGATATAGCAGGCCAATTGAAACATGGATCTATTGTCGGGACCATCGGCCCATGGCAAAAATCGTTCGATCCAATCCTTGGCTTTGCCAATATCGGTATAGGAAAAATAGGTTGCTAGTTTAATAGCCGAAATCAAAATTGCGGAGTCCTTTTCTTTCTTAAACACCTCCTTTTCTGCCAGCAGCGCCATTTTATTGGCCTGTTCAATATCACCTTGCTTAAGACCTTCATAAGCCAGGTTCACGGCTGTACGCAAAGGTACATGTGAACAGGTAAACTGGCCTTCAATTAAAGGTAAGGCTTTATCGACTGCTGGGCTATAGCCATACTGTAATAGTGTTGCTGATACTTCTGCATCCATTTCACAGGCTTCACAGTCGCTCATGTCATCTCTTTGCATAGCATTTACGTTCTTCAATGCGCGCTCGATAGCGGTTATATCTTTTTGCGCAAGCGCATCACTCAGCTCCTCATTGTATATGGCACGCTTACCATAACCGTTGCGGATTAACCGTTGTTCAAAGTCGCGCAAAGCCGCTTCAATCTGCTCACGGCTGACAGCAGGATTATCGTATAATTCGGACATCATCCATTTGTATTGCCATAAGAAGTCTTCTTCATTAAAGAGTTCAGGATTTTCATCGTAAGCCTGTAATATCCATGCAAATGCAGGTAAAGATTCCGTTGAAAAAGCGAGGTCTATCTCTTCACTAATTAAATCTAAACGAAGGTCATATCCCCATTCAATATCTTGATTTTCATCTGCAATCCGAATAGCCTGTGTCAACAGATTAACCTTTTCCAAGGTATTGTCTACTCGTGCGACCTGATTGCGAAGTTTCTGAATTTTAAGTGTATACATCTATTTATTCCTTCTTTTTTGCGTATATTTACTTTTAATATTTTCTATGCGATAAAAGGAAATCCTTACGCGGTGGAGTATACTCAACCGCTTTAAAGATTCACAAAATTATCCAGCCCCATTACAATGAGGCTCTTTAGGGCTTCGTTCATGACCTTCATTTCCCGTTCCTGGACAGGGTACTTGCCCAAAATGAGTGCCTGCACGTAAAGTACTTCAATGACTGAACGCAGCATGTAAGCATCTTTAATATCCATTAGGGTGCTGATCAGCTGATTATCCGCATTTAAACATAAGGTATTCTGGATCTTATTCGGCCTGGATGTCTTGAGGACCTGCGCAAAAGGATTTGCATTTTCCTTTAATTGGCTAATCGTACTCTCTACACTATTTTGGTCCATTTTTGTAAAAATAGCTGGTGTATCAATCGGTTTAAACCGCCTAATTTCCAGGATACAGCTGTAATCGTCCAAAATGCGCTGCGCTTCTTTCTGAAAAGAAACATATTGATTTTGCTCATCCTCATGAATCGGCTGAAATGTTTCCAGGAGCTGATTTGGCGACATCTCTGTTATCTTATAGTCGGGGTATCGTTGTTTGATCTTGCGGAGCAACTCCGTATCAAAGGTATAAGAAGCATTCACAAGAATCATTCCCTGTGTATCGGCCATACGGTCAATCTGTTTGAAATCCTCAAAATCAGCACAGTAATAGAGCTGCTGTTGCTGATCGATGATATTTTGGAAACTCCGCTGTCCGCGATTGGTTTCAAACGGGATATCAGCTAAAAAAATAGCCAGGAAGTCGGGATCTTCGAGCGCAAAAGCTTTTAAATGGAGATAATGTGTCTGGATAATACGTATATAAATATCGAAGTCTATCTTCTTCACTTGTTGCAGGTACGTTTTGAGCACAGCTGCAATTTCTTTTCGCGCCTGCCGCAATAGATCATTTTTCATCAGAGACTCTCGTGAGGCAGTAGCACTAAGTTCCTCTGTATTGACAAGCATCCGGACAAAAAATGCCCAATTTGGCAAAATAGACTGATCTTCTTCGGCAAGAAACATGCGTTTCAAGTAGATACGGTGACGCTGCTTGCTGCTAAACTGCGTACGGAAAGGTAAAATATACAACACACCCTTTGCCTTACCCGCCGTCGTTTCAAATGGAATTGCATCCAAAAAGTTGACATGAAAGAGTTCTTTGCCTATAGCAAGCAATTCCGCCTTCGAAATCGATGGAGCAAGCCATTTGGGTTCTTCTTTATGGATGATCTTTTCGGCACCTCCCACCACGATAGAAATGGTTTCTCGCAGCGCATCTCCATAAAACTTAATTTTTTTCTCAAAATAATCCCCTTCAAAAATATAGTTGAATTGCTTTTTAGGACTTAGGACAACCCGTGTTCCGACAGGAATATCTTCTGTCAGACGCTCGATTTTATAGTCCCCTTCAGCTCTAGCCGTCCAACGTAGAGGCAGTTGTTCAAGAGCGGATTTTGTTTCAACAATAATCTCATCGCTGACCACAAAACAAGAAAGCAGTCCAATACCAAACTTACCGATAAAGTCCTGAGCATCCTTGATGTCCTTACTCTTTGAACTCTCCCCGATAACCGACAAAAATTGATGAATATCGGCCTCTTTTAGGCCTATTCCATTATCGCTGAACAGAAACTTCGGTTGTTCAGTGCCTGGCAGCTCAATCGTTATTTTTCCCTGATGCTGTTCATCCAAGTGTTTCAATGCTGTAATTGCATCCACACCATTTTGAAGCAGTTCCCGAATAAATGTATTGGGATCGCTATACAGGTGTTCTGAGAGCAGTGCGATCATTCCTTTCAGATTGACCTGAAAGGAATAGGATTTTTCTTCTTGCATGTTTTTCTTACTTTCTCGTTTTCTTTGTCAATCGAATAGCATCTTCATGTCCATTGGCTGCCGCCCGTTCAAACCACTCCAGGGCAAGATCTTCATTTTCTTCTACCCCATCCCCCATGAGATAACAGTTGGCCAGTTTATATTGTGCGTCAGCATGATCGGCTTCGGCGGCCTTCATAAGCCATTCGACACCGTCTTGAAGGTCCATCGGTACGCCATCTCCTTCCAGCAGTTGCACCGCAACAAAGTAAGTGGCATACACATTCCCTTGCTGCGCTACTTCCATAAAATACCCATAGGCGGCTGCTTTATCGATCTCGGTACCTATTCCAAAATAATAACAACGGGCCAATCGGTAGCTCGCCTGCTGATTTCCTCGCTCCGCAGCTTGAGTATAATATCCAAATGCTTTTGTCGGCTGTGCTTCCACGCCGATACCAAACTCATAGCACATGCCAATTCCCTCCGTCAGATAGCGAAGTTTTTCGGCACGCATGTAGTAATCAAAACCTTTGTCGTATTCTTCCCGCTGATCATAGTCGAAGAAAAAGTAGTCGCCAAGCAGCACGAGTGCCTCAGCTACATTTTTTTGTGCTGCCTCTTCCAAAAGCTGAAGACCATGTGCTACATTCTGTTGCACCAAACCGGTCAAATAATATCGTCCCAATACGTAAATTGCATAAGGGAACCCCAGATCGGCAGCTTTCTTAATGTTTTCCTGTGCTTTAAATGTATCTTGGTTCAATCCATAACCATACTCATAACAGAGACCCAGATCTGTCAAAGCCTGTACATGATTTCGTTCAGCAGCCTGTTGGTATAAAGCAATCATCCGGTCCAGATTTATCTCCGTACCTATGCCCCCCCGGTAACATCGCGCCAGTTCATATATACTATTTAGCTCCTGCATCCCGGCTCCGGTTTCAAAGGCGGTAAAAGCTGCTTTCGGTTGGGGAGCTCCGGACTGGTGATAATCATTTTCCAAATAAATACCTTTTAAATAATACGCATATGGATAACCAAGCTCTGCCGCACGCGAGAAATAATCAAAGGCCAATTTATAATTCGGTTCGGACTTTAATTCAGCAGCTAAACCCATTTCCGTTAGCGCAGTAGCGTTATTATATCCTGCCGCTTCTTCAAAATAAGGCAATGCAGCGGCCAAATCTGGTTCCTCTCCATGGATACCATATTTTAGGTACCTACCAACCTGATATAAAGCTTGTGGCAGTTTATCTGTTGCTGCATCCTGATAGTAAGCAAAGGCGGTTTTGTAATCCGGAGCAACTCCATCATAGCCAGATTCGACCATATTACCCATGCGCAACTTGGCGTAAGCAATGTTTTTTTCCGCCATTGCGCTGAAGCGCCGAAAGGCTAATTTTTCATCCCTTGGGAGGAACCTACCTTCGAGGAGAATTTCAGCGAGTTCAACCTGAGCTTCCACATACCCGTCTTTCTCGTCGAGCAGACGCAATAAAGATAGTCCCTTTTCGATGTCCTGCACAGCCTCCTGATAGAGATACAGACAGGCGAGACGATAACCCGCATAATTATTATTATAGTCGTATGCTTTCTGGAGATACCACAGCGGTTCTTCGAAATCCTGTTGTTCCTGATTGTTGTTGCCCAGTGCCTGAAGTTTGATAAGTGCAATTTGCACCGCGGCGTCCATCATTCCGTATTCAAACAGTTCTCGATATTCTGGTACAAGAAGCTCCTGTTCACCTATGGAAGCCGCCTCCGAACGTTTTATTTCATTCAGCACAAATCTGCAATAACGAGATTCAGCCATCGTGATACCCTCTTCCAGGGCTTCCAAGCGTTTGCTCTTATCCTCTTTACGCGCATAGTAAAATTGGAGCGCCTCATAATAATGACGCAGTATTTTCCTTTCCGGAGATTGCTTGAGCAGCTGAATACGGTCAAAGACTTCTTCATATTTATCGGTCCAGACATCGATATGGGCAGCATAAGCTATTCCCCAGCGATCTCCGCCCAACGCGAGCTCATCCAGTTCGGCCTTGGCGATATCGCGGTCGATATCGGCCAGCAAACCTAAATAATTGTAGTATAGATAAAGGGGTCTTGCCCATTCAACCCCAGCATCGATGCCTCTCTTCAAATAAAGGGAAGCCTTTTCTTTCTCTACCACATGTCGGCGACATAAAATATGCTGTAAGCCAAGCTCCACCCATGCATGAGGATTGATCGCAGCATAGCGCTCTAATATTGTTCGTATTTTATCGATAAAAAAGGTATAATCCTCTTCGTTCAGATATACGTTTGCGGCAAAATCAGTTCCTTTTTCAAATAATGCATCATAAAGTGCAGCCGCACTGGATTTCTCCAAGTTGTGCTCAAAATAAATCAGGACATCAAGCCATATATCGGGCGTAATGCGCTTCGAAAGGTCAACTGTCAATTGATGTTCAGCCGATTGCAATGCGGAAACTCTAATAGAATATTCTTCACTTAACTTCATATATCATCGTATGTACTACTTGTAAAACATGCTTTTTATACTCTTTAGGCGCCAAAAAGCAACAAAAACTTTGCCACTGTATCAGGTAATGGAATTTGATTTCATTTATAATAACGCAACTTTATTGCTTTTAAAATCTTTTTATCTATATTTGTTGCAACTTAATTGCAAAAATAACACTTAACGAATCGAATCCGCAGCAGATGAATAGGTATATCATGTTTTCACTTATCGCAGCACAACACATGTTTTCTCCTTGTCACGGCCAGGAAAAGAGCATCCAGCTCGAGGAAGTAAAAGTCGGCGGAAGACGCTATCAGCGCGCGGCAGAAGGGATCTTATCCATTGATATCTTAAATGCCGATTCTATACAAAAATTTCAGGCCGGAAGTTTAATGCAGACCCTGAGTCGGCTTCCGGGCGTAAATGCTATTGGCATTGGTCCCAACCAGTCCAAACCGCAGATCAGAGGACTTGGCTTTAACCGTGTAGCTACCGTAGAAAATGGCATTAAACACGAAGGTCAACAATGGGGATTGGATCACGGATTAGAAATCGATCAATTCAGCGTTGGCAGTGCCGAGGTACTCAAGGGAGCAAGCTCATTCCTGTATGGATCAGATGCGATAGGTGGCGTCATCCGGCTATTGCCGCCTACTGAACTCCAGGAAGATGGCTTTAAAGGCAATTTTAATGTACTGACAAAATCCAACAATGCCACCTATGGCGGATCTTTTCAGGCACAGGGCAGAAAGGGGCACTGGGTCTTTGGCGGGGGCTTTACACATTTGGACTACGCAGATTACAAAGTGCCTACAGACACGGTCTATGTTTACAATTATGCCGTACGTCTGAAAGACCGTCATGTACGCAATACTGCGGGACGGGAAACGCATTTTCAACTGCGGGGCGGCTATATGGCTGACCGTTTTTCTTCAATCCTATACCTAAGCAATTATCACACAAAACTTGGTTTTTTTGCCAATGCACATGGTTTGGAACCACGGGGTGTAGACACCGCTTTATATGACAAATCCAGCCGCGATATCGGTTTTCCAAGTCAGGGCGTCAATCATCTGAAGCTGATTAACCGCAGCTTTATCGACTGGGATAAACATAAGCTATGGATTGATCTCGGATATCAAAAAAACTACCGGCAGGAATACAACAATTACACTGCACATGGCTATATGCCGCCCGTCTATCCACAAGATATGACCGTGCCGATCTATCTGGAGCGACTATACGACAAACAGATCTACAGTATGACTGTTAAAGACCAATTTTCATTAGCAAAACACCGCCTGACCGTTGGTGCAAATGGCGATTATCAAGACAACCGCATTGACGGATGGAGCTTCCTCATCCCATCCTATAAACAAAAAGCAATGGGCTTATTCGCGTATGATCAATATTTACTAGATGATCATACAACGCTCTATGGTGCACTCCGCTACGATTACAGCCATATTCATACTTCATCGTATCAAGATTGGTTCGATTCACAGCTGGAAGGCAACCAAACGGCAAGAATTGTCAGGGCATCCGAACTCAGCCGCAGTTTCAATAGCCTCGTCTGGTCTATCGGGGCGGGGCGTCAATTTGGTTCTCTGGAAGCAAAAATCAATCTAGGCAAGAGCTTCCGTGCTCCTATCGCACAGGAGCTTGGTGCCAATGGTGTCAATTATCATTATTTCAGTTATGAAAAGGGGAATGGATCATTATCACCCGAACAGTCCTATCAGCTGGATTTATCATTGACATGGAGTGCTAAAAAAGCCTCTGCGGCGTTCACGCCATTTTTTAATTATTTTTCAAACTATATCTATCTCAATCCCACGTCGCACTATGATCAGTACTACGGGGCCGGCAATCAAATCTTTGAATATACAGAGAGCAGGGTACGCCGTTATGGGGCGGAACTGAAAGTCAGCTACCAGCCTTTGAAACGATGGAAAGTGGAATTATTGGGTGAATATGCCCGTTCGGAACAGCTCTCTGGTGCCAAGAAGGGCTACACGCTTCCCTTTTCTCCCGCGCCCTCCGTTTTAATGGATCTCAGCTGGACGGCAAAAAATAGCAGACACTTTAAGGATACCTATCTGTCCATCGACTGCAAATGGACGACAGCACAGCACCATGTCGTTCCTCCAGAAGAATTCACGCCTGCTTATCAAGTCTTTAACTTTCGAACCGGAACACAGGTGAGCTTTGCAAAATCTGTCCTTCAGCTACGCTTGCAGGTTCAAAATCTCTTGGATAGGAAATATATGGATCATACCAGCTTTTATCGGCTGATCGCATTGCCAGAACAAGGCCGGAACTTTATCCTATCGATCGGCGTGCCTGTTGGTTATCAACCAAGATCATAAGATTATCTACAAATAATGAAATATAAAATAACAATGGCGAAAAGAATAGATAGCTCCAAAATTACCCTTTTGATCCAATGAATAGCACTGACCAATAAATAGGGCGAGCTCATGAATACCGATTGATACAGACACAAATGAATAACAATTTAAAAATGAAACTATTTAATATGAAAGCACTTCAAAAATATACACTCATTGCGGTGTCATTAGTCATTGCTGCTGCCTGTAAAAAAGATAAGGAAAGCATTGATACTGAAAAACCGACCATTTCCATTGATTCCGACACTGCTTTTCCCAAACAATGCAGCACGATTAAGCGGGGCACAAGCTTTACTTTCCGCAGCACATTAGCCGACAACGTAACCCTAGGGAGCTATAGCATCGATGTACACCACAATTTTGACCATCATTCGCATAGCACGGAAATTGGCGAGTGCACGACCGAGCCGATCAAAAAGCCCGTCAAACCATTTGTTTTGGTCAAAACAGTCAATATTCCCGGTCAGCCACAGCAGTATAATGCCGAATTAAAGATCGATGTACCGGCAGACATCGATCCCGGCAATTATCATTTTATGATCCAGGTTACCGATCTAGCTGGCTGGAGCACTCAAAAAGGAATCAGCATCCGTATACTCGAGTAATACCATACATATTTATCAACTAAATTTTTAAATCCATTTTACATGAAAACTAGAAATATTCGCTTCCTCTTCCTGTTAACTACTATTCTTTTAGGCTTCCTATCCTCCTGTAAGAAAGATAACGAAGAAATCCCAGCACTTGCAAAACCCCAGATAGGCACACTTGAAATCGGCAGCGGCAACAACAAAACGGTCAAAGCGGGGGCAGATCTTCATCTCGAAGGAGACATTGTCGCCGAAGCACTGATTGCTAAAATTGAAATTGAGATTCATCAAGAAGGTGGCGGTCAGTACAAGTTTACAAAAGCCTATACCGAGGGGAAATATATCGGCGTAAAAAATGCGACATTCCATGAACACCTTGATGTTCCTGCGGATGCTCCAGCTGGAGCATATCATTTTCATTTTACAGTCACCGATAAAACAGGAAATGCAACGACCGTTGAATCACCATTGACCATAGAAGGTTCAGATGCCAAAGTTGCTTACAAACTTGTGTTTACGGAAGTGGCCGGAGAAGCCCATGGAGACCATTTCCATGATCTGACTGATAAAGACAAGGTCGAGCCCATCTCGATCAGCTTTGACGAAAAGGGAACAGCTTTGGCCGGCGGCCATGCCCATATCAACCCAGAAAGTATCTATAAAATTGAATTCAAACAATTTGATACTTCTTCGAATGAGGTACAGGGCCAGTACATCAGCAATAAAGCAACAGCGGATTATTACAAAGCATTCCTTACAGGAGGTTCGTTTGTTTTAAATACCAATAGCAGTACAGGAACTGGTGCCATCTTTCAAACGAAAGAAACTACCTACGGGGATGGTTCTGCTGTCAATGGAGCAATAGAGACCACAGGAATCATCACTTATTTTACCGTTGGAAAAGACAACGAGGGGGAGAAGAATGTCAGCTATATCCTTCGTAAATTTAATGATGCCACAACTAAAGCTAAAGTTACACGTGCAGACTGGAACCTGTCGGATTACGCGACTAAGTTCGCTGGTCAGGATCAGATTAAACTATCTTTCGAACTTCACGCCGAAGTGGGCGAAGACTAATTAGCGCACTTTGCTGAGTATATCGGCAAGAAAAAACCTTCGTGATTTCACAGGCTCCAGTAGCGATGAAATCATGAAGGTTTATCAATATTCAGGCAATTCAGCTTAATCCCTTACTTTCGACAGCACATTTCCCCGTTGATCAAGTACCAGCTTCCATTCCTCTTTTGGGCTTTTCACTTCAAACACGTAACTCACTTTTTGTTCAGCGGTAATCTTTTTTGCATCATCAATTACCACTACCTTCATCTTATTTCTTATTCATAAGAATTTGTCCACATCCTTTGCGATCAATTTTAAATTTAGCCAATCCATACATACAATTGTTTATAACAAAGGTAATCTGAATTTAAGAAAGAATTAGGAATGCATGTCGACATCCTATTTTAAGCTGACATCCAGATAGACAGAATGCCGTCCATAGGTATCATAAAAGGGTTTAAAAAGCACATCATCGATATAAAACTCCAAAGTTTGAGGATTCCCCTTAATCGACTTACCAAGATCCTTTGCATCTAAAGTGACTTTACGCCAGTCTTTTCTTGCTGCAGGCTCCTGGGCAGCCAATAAAATCGGTCCGTAAAATAGACTTGCAATATTAGGCTGGTCCATGACCGGATCTAGATGAAATTGGAAGGGCATTTTTAAGTTGATCACGTCACCGTTTTTCCAGTCGCGGCTTAAAGTCAGGTAAGTTCCCGGCTTAGCCATAATTTTTTGCGCTATGCCATTTATCGTCACAAAAAAACCTTTTGTTGCCCAGCTTGGTACCCGAACATGGAGATCAAATTTGCCATTCCCTTGTATTGTGAGCGATGTATGATCCGCTTTGGGAAAACTTGTTTTTTGCTCGACGCTGATTCCCCGCTCCGTCCAGTGCAAGGTTGAAGGAATATATAAATTGACATACAGCGACTGATTGTCCTTACTTTTAAAGTAGATGGTATTCTGCAATTTCGTACTGCTTTCGATCGCCGTACCGTTACAACAGGTAAAACCTTTCATATCCGCATTTCCAAACTGCTTCAGGGATCCAGCCCGCAAAGGCACATGATAGGTATTTGCTGGACTATTTTCTGCAACCGAAGCTAAGATATGATTGTATAATCCACGTTCATAGTAATCCATCAGCTCCGCACGCTGATCGAACATAAATAAGTCACTCGTCAGTTTCAGCATGTTATAAGTCGCACAGGTTTCATTCTGCCCACCTGCAGAAAATCCATTTTCATATAAGGTTGCCGGCTGACTAATAAAACATTCAGCATTGGCGGGATTTCTCGCTCCGGCAACACCGCCAATGCTATACATGTAGTCGTTGGTGGCCTTATACCAAAAGTTGTCCGCTACTTTATAATATTGCGGTTCATTGGACACGCGATATAGCTCCATGCTTCCCACAATTTGAGGGATATGCTGATTGGCATGCAGTCCTCTAAAAGTATCCACATTTTTGGCCAGCCCATGTGCATGCGCAGCATTACCGTAGAACATATCGATATTGTCAAATAAACGGGCTGTTTTTAAATAGTTCTGCTTACCGGTCACCCGATATAACCTCGCCATCACTTCGTTCATCCCGCCAAATTCACCGGCGATATACGTATTCCACATTTTAATCAGTGTCTCTGTCGGAACTTTATCCAAACGTGCGTATACCCAATTGCCCATTCCCTGTGCGATCTCCAATGCCTTTTTATTACCACTCACTTCATAAACATCCATCAAGCCAGCCAATATCTTGTGCAGGGTATAATAAGGAGCCCAGATCTGATTTTTCTGGCCGCCATACTTTGCGCCATTTTCAAGCATGATAAATTGATCCGGCGGGTAGGCACTGATAAATCCGGTCCCCCAGTTCCAATAATCTGTCCGGATTCCTTCATCGCTCAGGTCAGAATCGTAAGCTGATTTTCCGGGACCAAAAGGTACGGCAGCAGGATCGGCAATAGACGCTTCCCCTGCCTGTTTCGGACTACCTGATAACTTCGACAAGGTATAAAGAACGTTGACCATGGTGTCCATTTTTCCCAAAAATTTTGCCTGAAGAGCTTTGTCGTATCCTGTGCTGGCATAAGCTTGTGCGATGGCGGTCAAATAATGTCCCGTCGCATGGCCTCTCAGCTTGATATCCTGGCTATCCCACACTTCCAGAGGCTGCGCCCCCTGCGGCTGCCGCTGTCCAAAAGCATGACGGAACATATAGAGAAATGAATTGGGATCCGATTTGGCCAATGTATCGATGAATTTATTGCGGTTTTCAATAAATTTGGTCTGCTGATGTTTTACGTCCGTATTCAGAGCAACTTGATCCAGGTGAAAGGGTTCCAGCTGCAGGCTAGGCAGCTTAGCTTTGGTCTTTCCTTTTACAGTGATGATTGCTTTGGGTTTCAGATCAGTCCCTGGAACGCGTCCGGTAATGGTGTAGGCTGTTTGCTGCAAGACAGTACTATTGTCTGTAGGTGCGGGCCATAGCACACGTACTTTGGGGCCTACCATGCCATCTTTATAAGTCCCTACGACATAGCTAGGCAATCGGGGCAATTCTCCCACTTCAGTTTCTACGTTGACATCACCGACACTGGTCAGATAGGCATTATAAAGCTGCGCTTTACTCATTGGAAATCTAGGCAGATCGTCCTCGGCTTTACCTTTGGCACTACGATCTTCATGCACACCTTTCAGCGCATTTCCGTATACCGTGCTGATCTGGCTCCGGTTCAGCGGCACACGATAGATCCGAAAATCATGAAGCAATGCATTTAAACTCGAATTGCCACCTACCAAAGATTTTCCGATATACAACCTCCTTTTGTTCCCCGTCTGTCCGAAAACTGCGCTCAGTTCCTGCGGAATACCCGTAGTTTCTCCAACTGGCACCGCATCTAAATACGTTTGCATAGAGCCCGCAGCTATATCAACCACAATAGCCAGATGCACCCACCTGTTTAACGGGACAGCCGGCGAAACTGCATTTTTCGATTCGCCCTTCTTCTGGGAGATGATCCCCTGGTATCCCTTTTTCAGATCCATTCCTGTTGCTGTCGCAGCAAAATGCCGGGCTATATCCTGTCCGAAATCGAAGAGATACTGCTCCGGCTGAGCTGCACGTAAGTAGAGCCAGCCCGTTATGCTGATCGATTCTAAATCGGAGAGCGCCTGCGCTGGCAATACGATAAAATCATCCTTTCCGCCAGCAAGAGACAGTACCTTGGTGAATTGCTTATCTGCAACAAACGAAACTTTTTCGCCCTGAAACTTGCCATGCAGTCCATTCCTCGACCAGTCCTTTAAATCACCATTAAAGAGATAACGTGCCACCATACCTGTTTCTCCAATACCATCCAATATTTGGTCTCCCCCCTGAGCCACAGCCACATCTATCGTTTTGATAAAAAGTGTAAAAAGTGCTGCAACATATATTTTGTATCTTTTCATATCACGATCTTTTAGTTTGCCAAAATGTTGTGTCCCCATCATCTCTCCCCGAGGGTTTTTCCATCTCTAATCCACATTCAAAAATGGCAAGCGCATTCTTATTCTTGTTAAATTGACATTTATAAAATTAATGACAATAGCGCATTATACATAGGTTTATTTTAGCCTATATTCTCCAGATTTTAACTCATGGCCCTTTTTGCTACAATCTCAGGAGATCTAACCCTTCGTGTTGATCAACCTTTGGGGATACCGGTGAACTTGGCTGCTTGTTACCGAATACTCAGGGGTATTTCGTATTTTCGAATTGATATGAGCTACTATGAATAAACGAAATTCAAAAATTTGGGCGCCAGTTATTGGTCTGGATGGATTCCGCAAAGAATAGACTGCAGGACGCGAAGAACTCCTATTTAACGAACTTCATGGGGAACGGTTCATCAAGAACTTTTAAGCGGTTATCAAGGGAAGAAGAGCTACACCTTGAAAAATGTGCTACTAGAAACGGGTTTTGAGTACGATGGAGATGGCAATGTAACCGCAACAAAAACAGGCTTCTTTCAGGATTTCATCCTGGTTGTCAAAAACAACCCAGTTAAGCAAAAAACATCTCCTATGAAAAACGAAAAGGTTCGGGGTAATCATTACCCTCGGGCCTTTTATGATTTAAACAACTTCATGATCCGTGGTTCAATCCGATCGCTCAGGATATAAGCTATCGCGAGCATAAGACCAATAACAGCCGAAAGCAACAGGTATTTGTTTAGATATGGTTGCAGGTGATTAAAAATAATAAAACCTATATGCTGGTGGACTAAATACAGTGGATAGGTCAGCATACCAATTTTTACAAATCTAGGTGAATTGATCGCCTGGAGTTTTTTACAGGAAACCAGCAAGATAAGCAAGTAAAATACCACGATGGCAGCCCCAATAATATAAGGAGAAAAGTCACTGTGAAAAGTACGCTCCAGCCAATGAATACGGCCTACGGCACCATTGATAGAGCGATATAAACATAGGGGCAAGAGCAGGAAATATTTGATGTGCGGGCCATTCAAAAAAATCTGGCAAAATATAATTCCCGCAATAAAGTAGGCACTCCAATCAAGTAAAAAAAACTCATATATTACGGCATATATTACAGATCGACCAAGCAATAGTTTTATCGTCGGCAAGGCTATCCAAAAATAAACAAGATAATCCAAGCTGATTTTTTTAAATCGGTTCAGAATCAAGAACAAAGCAATGATCAGATAGAATTTCAGCTCCACATAGAGCGACCAATAGGCGCCATCAATATCCCCTTGTCCCCATAGCTTTTGCACCATAGTCAGATTGGCCAATAGCTGTGTAAATGTAACATGATAACGTGGAGCTCCCCAAAAATAAGAAACGATAAAAGTCAACATCAGACAGATCCAATACATCGGGTACAGACGCTTGAAGCGGGAGTAACAGAACTTGCGCAGCGAAAGATGCTTGATGGAAAATGCGATCACAAAACCACTGATGATAAAAAATAGATCAACCCCCAGATAGCCATACTTAAAGTATTCACCAATTCCATCAAAACTTAGCAGGGACATATTCCCAGCTGTATACCCTCGATACAGATAATGATATAATACGACTGCGGTTGCCGCGATAAAGCGAAAAAGATCGATTTGATAGATTCTTTTGAACTCAGACATTTAAAATTTAAAAAATCAATAAATTATTAAGGTGTTATAAACATTCAGATTTTGCTAAAGCTATAAAATAGATCTAAAATAGGCTATTGTTTTAGAGAGACCATCTTGCAAAGGTACTTCCGGACTCCAATCAAGTTTTTGTTCCGCTAGGGAAATGTCAGGTTTTCTTTGTCGAGGATCGTCTTGAGGTAAGGGCAGAAATTTAATTTGTGATTTTGATTCCGTTTGTGCAATCACCTGTTTCGCTAACTGGACTATCGTGAATTCCTGCGGATTCCCAATATTGACTGGTCCTATTAAAGAAGGATCAGATCCCATCATTCGAATCATTCCTTCCACCAAGTCATCTACGTACTGGAAACTGCGGGTCTGATTTCCTTCACCATAAATAGTAATATCTTTATTTTGTAAAGCTTGCATAATAAAGTTAGATACTACCCGTCCATCCTGGGGATGCATGCGTGGGCCATAGGTGTTAAATATCCGAACGATCTTTATCGCCACATGATGTTGTCGGTGATAATCCATGAAAAGAGTCTCTGCACATCGTTTTCCTTCATCATAACATGAACGGACACCAATAGGATTAACATTCCCCCAATAGAACTCATTTTGTGGATGCTGCTTTGGATCGCCGTAGACTTCACTTGTGGAAGCTTGAAGAATTCGTGCATTAACACGTTTCGCTAAGCCCAACATGTTTATAGCCCCCATAACCGATGTTTTGATGGTTTTAATCGGATTATATTGATAATGAACGGGACTTGCTGGACAGGCCAAATTATATATTTCGTCAATCTCAGCCAAAAAAGGTTCCGTTACGTCATGCCGTACAAGCTCGAAATAGGGATTCTGCAACAGATGAACAATATTCGATTTATCCCCTGTAAAGAAATTGTCCATACAGATGACTTCATTCCCATCTTTAAGTAAACGTTCACATAGATGAGAACCTATAAATCCAGCTCCACCTGAGACTAGTATTCTTTTTTTTAGGTTATACATAAATTTACAATCTATAATATCGAATTTTTAGTGATTATCTATGGTATCCCCGAGCGGTACACGAAAGCCAAAACGGGATCCGCGATGTTCTTCCGACTCAAAAAAGAATGTTCCACCACCGCGCTGGATAAAATGATAAACTACCCACAAACCTAAGCCTTTACCTTTCTCACGCATTGGGGTAATCTTACCCTCCTCCTTCATTTGATCCAATAGCTGACGCTGTGCATCCACACTCATTCCTACCCCCGTATCGATAAATTCGACAATAGCATCATCCCCATCGCGAGATAAATTGAGCTTAATCAGGGAATCTTCGTGACTAAACTTCACAGCATTGATCAAAAGATTTCTTAATATACTTTTCATGATATCTGCATCAAAAAAGATCTGCAAACCTGGTTGTAATGTTAATTGTATTTCGATATTTTTCAATTTAGCTGTTGGTTGAAGTGTCTCCACCACACCTTTAATCATTTCATCAAACTCAATTTCCTGTGGCATATAGCTTAACACGCCCAGGCTATTTTTAGTCCATTTGAGCAAATTGTCCAAGACACTAAAAAGCTGTTCGGCGATATCATTACCTGTATTGACCATATTTCCATATCCGGTATTACTTTCTTCAGCAGTCATGGTCAATATATTTAAGATCATTTTTAGTGAAGAAATCGGACTTCGTAGATCGTGTGCCAGAATAGCATACATTCTATCTCGATTTAATATTGCTTCCTGCAGTTGCGCCGTCTGTTTGGCAATTGTATTCCCCGATTCAATAAGCTTGATCTGATGTTTGATGCGTTGAAGCAATTCCTTTTTATTGAAAGGTTTTGAAATATAATCTACACCACCACTATCAAAACCACGTACCACATCGTCTGGAGATTTTAAGTTGGTAATAAACAGCACAGGAATATGCTTATATAAATCCATGGCTTTTAATTCCTTAGTTAGATCAAACCCGTTCGTCTCGCCCATCATCACGTCCATTAAAATAAGATCTACTCTCTGCTCTTGTAAATTTTCAAAAGCCCCTCCGGCTCCGGAAGCTGAGAATACGTTGAAATCCTCGCGTTCTAAGATCTCTTTTAATACAAAAAGATTAAGCTCAGAATCCTCTACTATGAGAATATTATACATTGAAAAATCGATTTCCATAGATCATTATTAGCTTGTGTAGATACTAACCTTTTATAAAATTTATAAATCAATATTACAGGAATAATTGCTTCGATAATTTGTGTAGCAAAAATGTTATCTAACATCAATTTATTTTAAAATTAACCAATACAGGAAGATGATCACTATAGTCAACATTTCCTGTTCTGTAATTTATAGCCCGAAATTCGTCTCCAGAAAAGAATACGAAATCAATGCGAAAGAGCTTCATTAAATTACTGTAAGTATATCCATACCCATTACCTGCTTCGCGAAACGCATCCTTCAAATTTCCTTTAATCTTATGATAACTATATGAATTGGGGCTATTGTTGAAATCTCCGCACATAAGCATCGGAAAAGGGGATTTATCCATCACGCTTTTTAGATGATCCGCCTGAGGGCCTCTTAATCTAAAATTTCTCGATAAGGTATTGAGAGCACCCAGCCAATTTGCACTTCTGTTTTCAGCTGGAATTAGATCTCCTTTTACCTGATTCCAGTTTGTTGTCTGCAGGTGGCAGTTGCCGATCCGAATTTTATGTTTCTTATAAGATAGATCTGCAAAGATCGCACAGTTAGGGCGTTCATCAAATGAAATGGTCTGTACCGAGTCTAACGGAAATCTACTTAAAATAGCAAGTTGATTCTGCCCTGACTTATTTCCTGTCATGATGAAATACTGAAACTGACCAAACGTATGCTTCAATTCCGACATGGTACAACTAGCTGGAACTTCTTGTAAACAGAGTGTATTTATATGTTGTGAATCGATATAAGCTGCGATCTGCTCCATAGATGATAGATTATAAATCATTTTAAACTCACGAACATTATAAGTCGCTACACGTATATCTGTTGTTTCCTCCCATTGCTCCGGATTGTTTTGAACGATTTTTGTAAAATAATGAAAGTTGGCCAATATTGCTATTAACGGGCAAATACTATACCAACTATGTTTATACAATCCAATAATTAAAAATATGAGATTACAGCATAGAAGGGCAGGCAATAACACACCGACCCATTGAAAGAAAACGGTCGTCTGTGGCGGGATATACAAGGCCAAAAACGAAAATGAAGTGACGAGTGCGACCAATACAACAATGCATCTCATCAATAATACCGAGATCTTGATTGGTTTATACGCTAGTTCTTCTGCCATATAGCAAAATTTAAACTTGCTTGCCAATAGGCAAAATTATAATAAAAGTAGTGCCTTGTCCTAATTCCGACTCTACAGTTATCTCTCCATTCATCTGCTCCATAATTCCTTTACAAATGGCCAACCCTAGGCCCGTGCCCTTATCGAGGGCATTGATCTTATAAAACCGCTTAAAAATAGAATCCTGCTTTTCTTTAGCAATACCGATGCCGTTGTCTTTCACATAAAACTCTATATGATCTTCTTTTAGCCTATAACCAACATGTATAACACCATCAGGTGGTGTAAATTTTAAGCTATTATTAATTAAATTGACAAGAACCTGAATAACCCGCCCACGATCCAGCCAAGCCACTAAATCCCTTTCGGGAATGTCAAAAATTATCGCTGGCTGCTCATCATTTGGTAGAAAACTCAATGATAATTCATTCAGTATTCCTTTGAGAGAAACATCTGAATTCTTTAGCCTCACTTTCCCTGCATCCATCTGCGACATTTCCAACACATCCGTTATCAGCCGTAGTAGCTGGCTGCTATTTGCATTGAGGAGTTCACCATACTCTTTGCGCAGCTCAGGATCCGGCGTATCGGCAATAATACTTCCAAAACCCATAATGGCGCTAAGCGGCGTCCGGATTTCATGATTCATATTGGAGATAAATGCAGATTTTAAACGCTCAGATTCCTCAGCAGCTTCTTTTGAGCGCAATAGCTGCTCCTCATAACGAAGCTGATCCGAGATATCCCGCTTGATAGTCCAGATGATATCTTCACCGTTACCATTTTTGATCATCAGCGAACTGCATTCTGAGCCAATAATATCCAGTTCTGGATACACCGTATCGCAACGATATTGATAATAACCCGAAGCAGAAATTATTTTTTGCACAGATAAGTCCCAAGCTTTTTCTGTTGTGAACTCCCGCAGGCATTCAAAAACTTTTAAGTCTGCAATGACCTCTTCTTCTTTCAGACCATTTTGTTGTCGGCATGCCTTATTCGCAAAAGCCATCGTCCCATTTTTATGACATGCGAAAATACTGTATGGTGCATTATCAACAACAGCAAGCACCATTTCAAGTTCATTTCGATTCTTAATGAAGTCGCTTACATTCTGTGAAAAGCCATCTATGATACGAATATTGTTTTCAAGGCGTTTGGCATATTTTGTTGCCCGTACATACGTGATGGGTGTATCGGGTTGTTTTATTCGGTACTCAAATGTGCTATACTCAATAGCGTCGTTATGCAGAAAAGCCTCCATCTTCTTTCTATCATCTGGGTGAACATGTGCGAGTAGCTCTTGCAAAGATATCCTCTCAGGATCTTCCAGATTCCTTTTTCGTAGATTCGAATAGCCATTGTGCGTAAATTCCTGCTGTTGTAAATCATAACTCCAATGCCCGATCCTAGCAACCTTTCCTACCTCAAGTTGAGCAGTCAATGCCGATTTAAGGCGGTACTTCATGTTACTGCGTTGCGTAATATCCCGATATTGGCAAAGCAGATGTTCCTCGTCAAATTTATGAATGACGAACTTAAAATAGTACATTTGTTCATCTGTGGGTAGGTCATAGTTTAGATTCGAAGTCTCTCCTGTATGACGGCAAAAGGCAAGTTCCCGCTTAATAAGAGTAGATGTTGGCTGGGGAAATAGCGACAAAATATGTTGACCGATTACATCAATATTAGGATTTAGAATTGGATTATTTGTTTTCATAATCGCGTCCACACAGATATTATCATTATTGATCAATAACAATGTATCGCAGGTTATATTCAATACTTTCTCCAAGTATCCTAAATCATGTAATATTTTTTTCTCCGTCATATTTTTAAAACTATTTCCTTTGAGATTTCTCCCATCCACCGATAAAGCCTCTATTAAATAAGTAGTAGATACCCCGAATCACATTCATATTCATAAACAGAAAGTAGTATGGGATATAAAATACTTTATAACTATTCGGATCATCCTTCGTTGCATAACCCAAAACAGCACAAATATAGAAAAGGCATTGAAGCCAGAAAATGACATTAAACACATTTAGCAATGATGAACTCCAATATCCAAGAACTGCTGACAAAGGTAAAAGTGCGAATAGGGCAAAAGGTGTAATGGACCATCGTAACACGCGATGTGATATGTATTGAAAACTCAGCTTCCCAAATTTAAATCCGTTTAGTAAAGGCAACAGTCTTCCAATCGACTGCCACCCCCCTGCAGCAATACGTCTTTTTCTTTTTCCTTCCTCCTCCATATTCAGCGAACCATACTCGACAGCAAAAGCATCTGGCGTATAGGCAATGCGATATCCCTTTTGCGCAATGCGCATTGACAGCATAAAATCATCCAATAGGGTATCCGCTTCCATCGGAGCAAATAAATCCGTACGTAAAGCAAATAATTCTCCAGCAGCACCTACAGCAGAATAAAATTTGTAGTCTAATTTCTTTAGTAGCGATTCATATTTCCAATACGCTCCCTCCCCTTTCGACGAAACTGTATCATCATCATTAAAAGCAACCCTTTTCTCTCCAGAAACACAACCGATCGACGGTTCATAAAATTGGCCTGCAATGATCTTCAACGCCTCTGCATTAAGTAAACAATTCGCATCACTAAAGACCACAATTGGAGTTTTCACATATTCCATACCATGATTAACGGCGGCTGTCTTACCTTTCCTTAAGGGCGAATTAATAATTTCGACCATGGGATACTGTTTTAACAACTCATGACTATGGTCGGTACTTCCATCAATAACCCACAGAATTTTTAATTTATCTGCAGGATAATCGAGTTCGAGGCAATTCAGCATTTTCTCTGGGATGACTGCAGACTCATTGTAAGCTGTAATAAACAAAGTCAATGAGGGAAGATTATTTTCGTCACTATGTTGATACGCTTCCTTCATTCTAATACGGTATGGAAATAACCTTGCCAATATAAAAATTACGATAGCATAACCGATATACGTATATAGCACCAACAAGAGGGCGCTCCAAAAGATAATATGCAAACTCATTTGTACTAAATAGATAACCTATTTTCTTTTATCCTTGTTAATCAAATTCGAATCTTCATCCCTATAGCTATCCGACTTGGAAAAAACTAACATTAAATTCTTAAATGCTTTTTTACAACGAACTTTAAAACTTTTGAATAAAGACCCGTCTGCCGCAAGTGTTCCATAGCCCGTTATTGCTTTCGCTTTTCTATTATGGACAAAAACAATCCGACCAAATTTTTTTAGTCCCAAGGCTAGGGATCCGTCTTCTCCCCGTATGATATCAGTCCGTATTCCAACCTTTTTAGCTAATGCTGTATGATAAGCAAACACCAAACCCCGAACACTAAGTTCTGGCCTATTTATCGATTGGATGAACAGAAAAATGTCTCGTGCGCGCTCATAAATCCATAGTGAAAATCGGCTATGAGCCTTATCTGGAATATAACCCCAGGAAGCGCTTGCTGCCACTACACCTTGTCGTTCTAATGCGCTTACCATTACATCCACATATCCGCTTGGATAAAGTGTGTCGGCATCGATATTAAGATGATACTTCCCTTTGGCATGATTCAATCCACATTGCCTCGCAAACCCACAACCGCTTTGTTTCTCATTATAATATCGAATTCCTGCTTTCTTAAAAATTTCCTCGGTTTTATCAATTGAATTATTATTTATACCGATAATTTCAATAGGATACCGTGATTTAAGATCACTTAATGACCATAAGCAAGCCCATAAGTTCTTATCTTCATTATAAGCGATAACAGCTACAGTTACTAAAGGCTCATTCGTTTCAAATCTTTTGAGCTGTTCCACAATCGTATTGATTGTAGACTGAGATACTTGATCCGGCTGCACCTGATAAGCTGATAAATACTTCCTATACCATTCGTTATTCATAGCTAATCATTCTACTGGTCGTATAGATTCGAAAAGTTGCTGCCACTGTTTTGCTATATTTTCCAAATCAAACTTTCTAACATCATTTCTAGCATTTTTTCCCATTTCTTTTCTCCGTGCATCGTCTTCAATAAGTAGACAAATTCCGTCTGCCAACTGATTAATATTACCATTTTCTACCAGTAATCCATTCTGCCCATCAACGATAATATCACGGGGACCACATGGACACATAAAAGACACAGGCGGAACACCATAAGCCATTGTTTCTCCCAAAACCAGTGGGAATCCCTCATATCTTGATGATAAAACAAAGATTGAACTATCATCATATTTTTCAGCTATTGAAGCAGTTCCATTTTCCAAAAAGCAACTTCCTGACAACCCCAACTCTTTTACCATCGATAAATACATCGCCTTATCACCTCCCCCATAGATTTTTAATATCCATTCCGGATGCTTTTTCGCCACCATTTCCCAAGCACTAATCAGTAAATCAAATCCCTTTTGATAAGTCATTCTTCCAACTGCAATTACTTGTTTATTATAGAGTAGAGCAGCTTTATCAGGATAGAAAGATAAGGGATTGGAAATAACCGAAATATTGTTAAGTTCATGCCAATAACCTGCATCCTCATTCGTTAGCACGACAAAAGCCGATAGCTTTCGCAGATTCTTGATGAGTTGTCCCTGCCACAATTTTGATATTCCTCTCTGCATAAAGCCCGGAAATCTTTTATCTGTAAACTGACGATAGACTAACCTATTAAAATGTAATTCGCCAACTTTCAAACTGCCGTCTTTTAAATCATTGATAAAATTGACGTCCCGCCTCAATAACGATACGGTAATATCAGGCTTAATAAGACATAATTGTTCTTCAAGTCTCGCTTTAAACAGTCGTTGCTTTTTCCAATAGCTTAAGGTTCGCTTCAATAAGGGTAGAGAAAATATACCGTCAAAGTTGATATCGAGGTGATGCAATTTTATTTTCTCATCTAAAGGATAATAGGGCTCTGATCCTTTTCCGTCAGTGACAAAAATATGAATTTCATAATCAAATTTTTTGACGAAATAGTTTACCTTCGCTGTGAGCACCCTTTCCATGCCACTAGGGTAAAACAGGCCTGGAATAATGTAAGCAAGCTTAAGTTTCCTTTTCATATTGTTTAATCACCTTTAGTATTTTTCCCAAAAGATTCAAATAGGTCTTTCCATTGCGCTGCGATATTTTCCATATGAAATCGAGCACTATTTAGCTGTGCTCTTTCTCCCATTTCCTTTCTCAGCAGATCGTCTTTTATCAAGCTACATATTCTTTTGGCCATTTCCTTAACATTTCCATTTTCCACTAAAAATCCGTCTATACCATCCCGAATTATTTCACTTGGTCCTGATGGGCAATCAAATGCAATACTAGGTAATCCACATGCCATAGCCTCAACCAATACCATACCAAAGCCCTCATACCGTGAAGATAGCACAAAAATAGAGCTATCACAATATTTCTCTTCAATCACCGTGGTACTGGGCTTTAATTTGCAACTCTCGGTTAAGTTAAGACGATCTATCTGATCTTGTAGTTCAACGGGATTACCGTCACCATAGATTTTTAAGACCCAATCGGGATGATCTGCGTGCACAAAACTCCACGCTTGAATTAGTAAATCGAAACCTTTCTGCGGCACATATCTACCCACGGCAATGACCTGCTTGGCTTCACAATCTGAGCGACCTCTAGGTTTAAAAACAAGCGGATTGGGAATCACATATGTATTGGAAAGCTCCGGCCAAAAGCTTTGCTCCTGTTTTGTTAGAAAAACCACCGCATTCATTAACTTCAGTTTCTCGGTACGGATTCTATCTTTACTCTGTCGCAACAATCTATTCAGTCCTTTTGCTCCACCAAAATGATAAAACCCTTTTGTGACGTGCAATTCTGCAAGCTTGACACTTCCATCATCCAAATGTGGCAAAAAATTAATTTCACGCCGAATCGTCGAGATGACAATGTCTGGCTTCTCTTGTTTAAGAATAGCCAGAAATCTGCTTTTAAATCGGCGATAAAGAAATGGAAAACGGATAAATTTGAGGAAAACCGATTGATCAAAAGGATAATCCATACAAACACCGATATCGATATGTTTTACATTTTCCGAAATCGAAAAAAAAGGAGACTTACCTCGCTGTTCGGATGTCAATAAAACAACATCCGCATCGGGCAGATTATCAGCAAAATAATTTGCCTTAAAAACTATAATCCGTTCCAATCCGCCAGAAGCATACAGCGATGGCAAATAAAATAAAATTTTCATCTTTTTAAACCAGCTTCTTTAAAATCTGACGTTGATAAAGATCTTCATACTGAACCACGATCTGATCGCCCCCAATCACCTCATTCACATATTTAGACTTTATGTTAACCTTATGCTTAGCTCCCATCATTAGCCATTCATATTCGATATCAATATGCCCTACATCTATCGCCTGATAGCCCAACTTACAAAGATCATAAGCCAGCACAGTCGCCGTTGGTCCCAAAGCAATTAAGATCAGCGCATTTTTATCTACTTTCATTGCCTCATCGAGAATTTCGTCATACTGCCCAAATGCATCTTTTGATTTGCATACGATACGTCCTACACTTGCAACATTATCAAACAGATCATTCCCCATCCCCAGCCGGCTTTTTTCCCCTTCTATGAATACTATATCACGCATTTCCCAAATCCTTTTTAACATTTTAAACCAATCCATTGATTTCCGCTGATCTAGAAAATCGATATACGGCCTAGTTATGAAGGTATTGCCATACTTCTTATCTGTCTGAAGGTATGCACCCCATAAATAACCGTATAAATAAAAGTGTGTTCGCCAAAACCTACGCGCCCTTCTATTATATCTATTTAAATCGACGAATGAATCCGAAATACATACTAGATGGTTCGGAAGGTCACTAGCGAATACTTCTATCAATCTTTGAGTCAATGCTATGTGATCATGCTGAAAACGAATTCCTTTCCCTCCCATCAGGAGCATTTCACCGTCACCGAACCGGCTAACCGAACACTTGCTGGAGATGATCTGCTCAATGGTTTCTTCGATCGACATCACTTCAGGCTTCAGCTCTTGTCTCCTCCATTTTAATAGCGTTAGCAGATTATACCATTCTGTAATCAGATTATAACGAAACTTTCTTTTTAATTTAGTTAGAAATGATGACATCAGCTTAAATTTAAACAATCTATAATAATTTTCATTTGATTGGTCCAAGATAATGTATAAATATCATTTCTAATATCTTTTGGCTCCCATTGTGTAGATGAACAAAAATTAACAATTTGCTCGATATCAATGGGGGATTCGTCTGGTATTGCTTTTAATACATACGGTTTATTCTCAAAATCAGAATCTATTTCCGAATACATAAAAGGAATCCCTCTAGCTGCATATTCTCTGGTTTTCAAAGTCCGTATATATGTTATTCCGCTGCGGTGCCTTGCAAGACTGCCAATCGCAAAATCCGCAAGATCAAACATGGCATCTAGCTTCTTTCCCCATAATGCACCATGCATAAATACATAATCTTTAACTTTCCCTTCTTCAATAGCCGTCGTTATTTCCCTTTGTTCCCTTTCACCGCTGAGGTTTCCGACAATATGGAAGAATAATTTACACTTGGGCAATCTCTTGTAATATACGCCTAGTCCCTTGATAATACGGTCAAATCCATGCCAATAATGAATCTCTGCAACACCTAGCAAATGAATTTCATTTTCACGCCTCGGTTCCACCACCCTTAACGGTAATTCATCAAAATCAATACCATTAGAGATCTTTATCGTTCTTCCCCCAAAGATCTGATCTTCGTCGGTAAACGTTACTATACCATCCAATACAGCAGCCATCCCTTTTCTGAATACACGGTCAGGAAGCTGTGCTATTTTATCTATCAACCGGATGTATTCTTGATCATAAGGGTAAGTAGGCACTTCCATCACAACTTTCACCCCAGCCTTTCTAAATTTCTTAATGGCCTCAGTTAAAAATGGACTTGCATTATGGTAAGAACGTATATAGATTAAATCAAAATCTTCTTCTGCTACATATTTCGTTAATCCGGAAAAATTCCATCTTTTCCTAAATTTTGCCCAGATCCCCTTTCCTAAGGCAGCAATTATTTCCCCATTCACGAGCCACGCACGTTGACCATCCGCCAATACATCATAGTAACATAGTTTGACATTTGCACCACAGTTTTGCAAGCCTTTTACCTGTCCAAATATCTTTTTACTAATACCGTTGTAAGCACTAAATCCATGAAAGACCAGAAATAACACTTTTAATTCCATAGGATAACGATTAAATAGCGTGAAGTTTCACGATATGAATTAATTTTTCTTCTTTAAATATATTTCTAAATATGACCTATAACCACCAAACCAAACGAAAGCAATAAAAAAAAGGCCAAATACGAAAGCTTTCACAGCTAGTTTATACCAAACAATATCCGTATTAAGGAATTGACTGCATAGCTTGAGCAGCAATGCCAATAATACACCCGCCAAAGCAGGTCTAAGCAAAATCTCAAAAAAAATCAATATATTTCTTTTGAATACCTTTCTATACAATAGCATGTAAGTAAAAAAAAATGTCATACAGGTTGTTATCACCAAGCATCCAGCTATAACAGAAATAGCTTGAAAATGAAACACCCCCAACAGTATACCGCATATATTCAAGATCGCCGAGAATAGTCCCGAAAAAAACATGTACTTCGTATCGCCAGTCGTTTGAAAAATTGATCCTGAAGAAGACAAGATCAGCTGAATCCCAACAGTAAGGCTCAATAGCTGAAATACATGAACTGCAGGCCCCCATTGCGATCCAAAAAAAAGATAGATGAGATCTTCCGCTGCAAAATACAAGAAAGCAACAAGTGGAAATCCTATTAAAGCCAGCACAGTGATAAGTTGTTCCGTTGCAGCAATTAGCTCCATTTTATCCTCTTTTTTTAGACTCAGAATAGGGTGTATGACAGGTGTAATAACCTGTGTAATATTCTGTAGTGGCAAAGACATTAATTGATAAGCTTTGTCGTAATAGCCCAAGGTATGGATACCTAGGAAACGTCCTATGAGCAATGTATCTAAATTTTTTCCAAAGTAATTAACGATATTGAATAAAAATTGAAAAGAAGAATATCTCAAAACGGGCCTGAGGTCGTTGATAGAGATTTTAAATTTAAAAGGCAACGGAAAGTGCATAATTGAGACTACAAAGAGCAATATGCTATAAAGGATAGGGTTGATGATTAACGCATAAATACCTGCTCCATAGAAAGCAGCTGTTATCGATACCCCCCCTAAGATAATCTGTATCAAAAAACTGCGCACTGCGATAAATCTAAACATTCTCTCCCGGTAGAACAAAGCATTGGGCACCACTGAACTTGCTGTAAAAAACAGACCTATCGCCAACAGCCTGATGATATTTCTAAGGAGGGATTGTTGATAATAATCTGCTATCAACGGTGCTATTAAAACAAGAAATAGGGCTAATGAGAAGCCTAAATAACAAGAGATGGAGAATAAATTTCCCAAATCGTTTTTCGTCAGATTTTTATACTGAATCACCGCTGGAAAAAGGCCGATATCTGCAATTAGATTTAGAAAAGCGATAATAACCATCGCAATGGCGACAACACCAAATTGATCAGGAGCTAACATCCTGGCGAGGACTGCCGTCACCGCAAGAGAAATTATCAAGTTGGCGTATTTTGCTATTGCGGTAAAAAAGACTCCGGATATAACCTGTTTTTTAGCACTTTCCATTAGCTAAGTTTATATTTCTTCAACAATAAAGCGAATAGCGTTTTCACTTTAACATACTTCCACCAGCGCCTGATACATACATTAAAAATATAAACCCGATTTTTTAAAGGCATAGCATGGGCCTTCCATACAGCGGCATTCAACATTCCTTCCAGGTAACAGTCAACGATTTTTTTTCGCATTGGATTTTGTACGGCATATTCCAGCAATTTAGTTCCCACAGCGAAATAACTATTTATGTTCTTCATGGAATAAGTAACTGTCATTATAGAGTCCGACCGCAAGCGACGCATAAAAAAGGACACTGGGACATGGCGGATCCTTTTCGCTTCCAGAAATAAAATTGATGTAAAAAGCTCATCTTCATGCACAATATTCATTTCAAATAGCAACCTTTTTTCCCTTAAAAAATTACCATCAATAAAAAGGAGACAGACCGATGAAAAGAATTCCCCAAATTTCAATAGTTTTTCTAAGGTAACGCTCCCCGACATAATCTCACTTCCAATATGAGTTCTTTTATAATTGAAATTATTTACTAATACGGTATTTTGGATACCATGGCCGAAAGTTTCTGCATCAAAAAAAGCGAAATCCAGTTGGTCTCTTTTACAATACGCATAACATAAGCTTAATGTATCTTTCGCAATCATGTCATCACTGTCCATAAAGTAAATAAAATCACCTTTTGCAAGTTTGATACCTGTATTCCTTGCACCGGATAAACCAAGGTTCCGTTGTGAAACAACGCGTAATCTTTGGTCTTTTGACGCCCAATACTCCAAGCGTGAAAGGCTACCGTCCGTAGATCCATCATTTATTGCCAATAGTTCAAAATGATCAAACGTCTGGCACAGTACACTTTCAATCGCCTGGTCAAGATAAAGTTCGGTGTTGAAAACTGGCATCACCACAGTTATTTCAGGGTGATTATTCATGATTTCTGATCCATTTATTCTGCCTAGCATCCCACTTTTTAACTACTTTAGCTGGATTCCCTACGGAAACCGAAAATGGGGGTATACTCTTTGTCACCACCGCCCCAGCTCCGACAACACAATGCTCCCCAATAGAAACTCCCGCCAAAATCACTGCATTGGCACCTATCCAGACATTATTATCGATTCGTACCTCCGCCACTTCTACCCCTTGTTGTGCAATTGCTGTACTGACATCCTCATAACGATGGTTAAGCCCTGATATCAACACATGTTGCCCTACCTGCACATTGTCTCCAATCCGAACCGGTCCAATTACCGTATTCCCCACACCGATGCGGGAGTTATTGCCCACAATAAGATCTCCAACAGCATTATTGATCAACGAAAAAGATTCCACCACACTTCGGGCGCCAATATGACACTTTCTGAAAGGCACGAGATCTCTGCGAACACTTCGATAAATGACTGCACCAGATCCCTTGCTAACAAACAAAAATTGGAACAGCCGCACATACCATCTTGGACGCGTTCGCACAGGATGCATGAGTACACCATGTAGCCACTTCTTCAGACCAGGACTGTGCATGACTTTTTCTTTTAGCCCCATAGGAAGTTCAATGTAAATGTTCTAATACAATATTGTCTCATTTTTTATCCTCTTTATCAGCAACTTCACCATGCTTGGTATGGATAAACGAAGATCTACCCGAGCGAAAATTTATCATGCTGCTCAACATGGCAAAAAATATGCTTGGCAGAGTAAATATCGCTAAAAGCAATTGCTTTGTATACAATTTTTTCGGAATCGCCAACAATAAGCTAATTATATACAATGTAAATAAAAAAAACCATTTTAGTGAAGAACTGCCTTCCACAAAAAGTGATCCCAGAAAAAACAGTGGAATGGCACCGAGCATAATAATCCGCGGCGGCATAGACCATTGAAAAATTTTATCAACTAAAGCCCAATTTTTTGAAACTAGAGCTTTTCCTGTCTGTTTAATAGCAATGAAAAAGATATCGACCTGAGAGGCAATCCAGCGACGACGTTGTTTGGAAAAATCACCACTATTTTGGATTTTTTCATCCAAAACGAAAACATCTTCTAAATATAATGTGTGCATACGATCTAATAGGAGGTAATACTCTAAAAATTTATCTTCGCCCATGGATGTGATCTCTGCGATCCTCCTTTTAAACCACTTAAAGTCAAAAGCCATTCCCGAACCAATAAGAGCTGCGGGGAAACCCAGACGAACATGCCCCAAACGGAAAATAGAATTGTTGATTTCCTCACTTACTCCGTCTAGAATTGCGGTTGTTGTTGATTTATTTTTGGCCGTACGATGGGCTTGAATAGCCTGAGCCCCAACCGCGAAAGCATTGTTCAGCTTGCAAAGAAAATCAGGAAAAACAATATTGTCTGCATCCATAATCACAACCACATCATACAATTTATCATCCAGCTGCGCCATGGCCACTTTAAGTGATTCGGCCTTAGACCGCTCTATTTCATTGGGATGCAAGACTAAAATACCCCATTCCCGGAGATCATTATTCGTCCTAACTTCCATTTCATCCGAAATGACCACAATATCATAGCACTCAGCGGGATAATCCTGCTCCTTGAAACGCAGCACGCTTTCCCTGATAACGTTATCTTCTTTGTAGGCCGGAAATAATACTGCAAATTTGCGCTGAGTTTCCGCATCTTTGACCATTAAGTTTCCCTTCAAACGGGATGCTAAAGCGAACAAGGCCACATAGGCTACCCAAAGCGTACATAGGATAAAAAATAAAAGGTCTACGTACCAAAATATAGTTATTAACAATCTCATATTTACATATTTATATTATCGGTGCCACAACATTATCCAGTAGCTAGCCGACCAAATTCCTTTAATCATTGCAGCTGCTTGACTAAACTTCAATTTAATTAAAAGCAGGCACAAATGCACAGGAAATGCCAGCAAAACCAAATAACCAACTGCAAATAATCGCCAAATATACTTCCTTTGCCTATACGCAAATATCACTCTGTTTCGTGTAATATAATAAGTCTTTAGAGGACTATTGATTCCTGTCGATGCGCTTTCTAAATGAATAATCTCTGCTGAAGGAAAATAAAAAATTTCAAAAAATTCCGTGATACTATTCGACCAATCCAATTCTTCATAATACAAGAAGTAGCAAGTAGGCATTTTGCCAACCAGATCAATTACCCTTTTTGGAACAAACATAGCCGCACCATGGAAATAAGGGATACGTACGATCTTATTATACTGACCTTTATCCAGCTCCTTATATCCTATCTGCTTATTTCGAATAGTTATCAATGACAATGGCGTACTTCCAGCAAACTGAATCAGATCTTTAGGTTTATCATAAAGTATTTTAGGAGAGAGTCCACCTACACTTGAATTGGCTTCACAAAAAGAAATCATAGCCCGAATCTGTGAATCTGCATCTTGGGGCAGCAGGGTATCATTGTTAATAAAATATAGATATTCACCAGACGCCATGTCTACACCGAAATTATTTCCTCCTGCAAAACCCAGATTCTTCGGCAAATGTATCCCTATCACTTCTGAATAGTACTTCTTAATCAACAAAAATTCATCCGTATCAGAAGCGTTGTCAATCACAATAACTTCAAAACGAAAACTCCTGATATTAGCAAAGAGCGTTTCCAGAAGGTTCATGGTATCTTGAACACCATTATAATTAACTGTAATAAATGAAACTTTAGGATAAGATCTGCTTTCTATTTTGTTCATTTTGTTGAAGATATGGACATAACATGGCGGTCGCCATCAGAATGTAAATTGTTTCTCCTGTTGGAAACTGGTGCAACACTTCATTTCCATAACCAGCGGCCATCATTCCCGCAATACCTGCACCTGCGGCACTGCATATCCCGCGAAGCCAAGTATCCCTTAACCTGAACCATACAAAATAAAAACAAATCGCCAGGCAAGAGAGCCAAACAAACAAATATACGATTAAACCCACTATCCCAGTTTCTACCCAAACGAAAACGAAAGAAGTATCTGTCGGTAGCCCATTCAACAAATCACCCTCTCCAGCATTTTTTGCAGCTCCAAGCCCCAGCCCTATCGGATAGTTGCGCATAAATGTTTGCATTTTTGCTTGGTTCTCTTTGCGCAAATTAAAAGAAGCATCATCCTTAAATTGAAAAGCAGTACGCATCCTTCTGATGTCAGCATTATTATTGCCAATATTCGTTAGCGATAAAAAACAAAAAATAATGACAAACAGAGTCGATCCCATAAGTGTCAAACGCCATTGTTTTAATAATACAATATAAAAGGCATATCCGGCCAAGGGAATTGCCATGGCAGACCTCGTTCCAGAAATCAGCATGCCATACATGGCCAGCAAAGCGACAAAGATATAAAATATGCGTACCGCATTATTTTTTTCATAAAGAAATAATATCGAGAACACCACCATTCCCAACCCCATATGGCAACCAAAATTTGCAGCATCGGTAAAAAAAGAAAAGTAGCGGACACCGCTATAGATCAGGTGCGTATGTGCCCCAAGCGTGTAAAGCCAGATTCTTTCATCTGTATCGAACCCAATAAATTTTTGTCCAATGGCCTTTATTGCCCCCAATAAGACCAAAATGGCCCAAAAAATAAAAAAATACCGGACTTTGGCCTTATCTTTAAAAATATAATAAACCAAAAATTGAAATAGGCACAAGTAAAGCGCCGTACTTCGAATAGCCGCAAACCAGTTACTTAATACATTCTGAGGATTGAAGACTTCCACCGTACAATAAACTGCCCATGCTAAAGAAACAAAGAAGTACAATGGAATTTTAAATTTAGAATTATAATTGCCATACAGATGGTTCAATCCAATGACAATAAAATTGAACAGAATAACAAGATCGACTACAATACTTGGCGGCACAGGAATACGTGTGTATCGCAGTATGCCCATGACAAAGAAGCATACTGTAAATAAGAAAAGAAAACTGATAAACGGATTCCGGATACAAACGATTAAAAAACAGATCAAAAAAGGAAGGAGCGCGAATCCAACACCTGGTAGCAAGCCCCCAGATACGGACAAAAAAGTGATCAGTGCACATCCGATTACCGCCAGCACCTTTAAGCCTAAGTTTCGAACTAAAATATCCTCCGTCATTTTTACGCCCAAGATCCGCTAAGCTTTTGTAGCCGTGATTCCCAATTGAGAAAACCTATATTCCAATCTTCTGAAAAAATTATAAGGGGGCAACATACCTGTAAACGTTTGGATAGCAAATCGATCGGCATTGACCAAACCTATTAACACAGGTACCTTCCCGCTTCGCTGCACAAGTTCCTTAAACAATTCTTCATCTTCTTCCTTCCAGGTAGATTTAGCGTCTAAAAGTAACAAGTTCACTACAGCCTTAGAGAGATACAATGACGGAACAGGGATATTATAAGCATTTGTATGACCTACAAGGCAAAAATCCTCACCTTTATCTTTCATCCTGTCCAAAAGCTCGCCTTCAATTAAAAAGCCCCTAGATTTGGCATGAAAATCTACACCTTCTTCTAATATGCCCACCTGCAGTCCCATGGATTCCCATTCCTGCTTTACGTGTTGCATAAGATTCCCGATATCGATGACACCATCGAATTTCAAGACATTGACAAAATTATAGCTTTGTTCGCTATTATGGTATCCAAACAATTGATTTGCCAAAGCTTTTGAAGCAAGCCTTTTGATATCCGCTTTATATCGACCTATATTTTCATCCGGAAACGCGCCCACAACGTTACCTTTCGTAACCCGGTCTGCTCTACGTTTATCCCGTAATGTACGGTCAAGAAGCTCCACTAGCAATATACAGCCCAATAAAAAAGCCATTGTAGCAAAATAAGAACCGATAATCAAAGTTCTGCGTTTTGTCGGCTTTGAGTTAAGCGGATAAGTAGCCGGATTAATAACTTTTAGGGTAGCCGAATTCATTTCCAAACTTTTGAGACGAAGACGAGCAGCATTCAAGGCGCCCAAAACAGAAAGGTAGCTCTGTTCAGTAAAGTTGATACCACGTTCCTGACGCTTAAGTAAGGAACCTATCGGCGAATAATGAGAATACATTTTATCCAGCTCCCCCTTAAAATCATTGACCACTTTGATATCTGCCTGCGCTTGGTCCAATTTAAGTAGTTCGTCGACCCATTGCGCAACATAATTTGCATTCGGGTAACCATTTTTGGTATACTTTTGAGATGAATAATCACTGATGAAATCTCGAAAATCTTTTTCTTGCGTTTTCAGTTTGGATTTCATATCCAGTAGCGTCTTGTCAGAATTTATAGAACGGGTACCTAGAGAATCCGCCTGATAAGATTCAACTTGCGATATTGAATAATTTAAATCAGAAATCTGCCTCAATTTGGCCAGAAATTGTGCATTATTTTTTATGTTTTTTATATTAGCATCAATTCCTGCTTCTAGCTGACTGATACTTGCTTGTGCTCTATCCCGAGCCGCTAAAGCTTCTTGTTTCCTCGTTTCATAATCTTTATCCATAATGGTAACGGCTTCGGTTTGCTTATCATAGTGAATAATGCGATTTGCCACATTGAACTTTGTCAGAGAATCCTCCTTCATAAATAAATCCTTACCAATACGAGCAAGTTCCGCTTCAAAATATCTGATCACATTATTGGTATTTCCATATTGCAGGTTTTTGTATTCATCCGCAAAGACTTCACTGAGTACATTGAGGGTTTGATAGGTAATACCGGCATCATTATTTTCATAATAAACATGCAGGATATCACTATTATCAACCTGCTTGACGTCAATTTTGCTCAATGCTCCATAACTAAAATAAGGATGGTTCCAATTAAATAGGCCGTAGACAAAATTTTTAGCATCCATCTTTTCATACCGTTTTAGATTTTCCACTGTACGATCTTCAGATGTTTTATCGATTAACTTTCTGACAGCGACTGGGGTAATATCCAACAATTGACGAAAATGTTTGCTGGAGATATAAATATTATCCGCCTTCAAATCGCCATTTATCATCGTCCTAGCAAACAGCTTGAAAGAAACCACGCGCATTGTTTCTTTCGAACCTATAGTATTGATCACATTTTGTAAAGAATTTTTTAGAATATTCCAATCCTGTTTGCCATCTTGGCTTAGATCAGTTCCATTGGCGGAAATAATACCCGTATAAATAGTCATATCTGCCTCATATTGCCTATTCATATTTCTTGTAAAATAGATAACAATACCCATCACAATCAACGGCAATATGATCAACCACCATTTAAATCTGTATAAAGATTTTATAATGTAAACTATTATCCCCATCGTTACTTACTGATTATTTTAGTTCTACTCAGAATTTCCAGATGCAAAAGTTCAGCAGTAATTGTGCTTTCTGTCAACTTAAAAGCCTCATAAGCTTCGACTTCCATCTTTTTCGCCGCATTCAGTTCCGAGATCGCCGCATGCCCATTCGCAAAATCCTCTTCAACTGATTTCAGTTGCGCCTCTGTTAAGGTAAGGTTCTCGGTCTTCTTCTTCAGAATAGATATCGCATTGGTTAATTTAACGTAAGAATCGATAATACGTACCTTTTGTTCATCAAACCATTTTTCCATTTCCAGTTCAGTAGAGCGACGTTGCATCTTTTGTCGTTTGACTCTGTTGGATCGATCAAACACATCATCAATCGGTACAGTTACCGTCGCACTCGCAAACAGCGCATTTTGCTTTGCTCCAGAATATTGGTAAAATAATGGCGTATATTGATCCGTAAACATGGAATTAACACCAATATTACCATATTGCCATGATCCCCCAACCTTAAAATATTTCATCCAGCTTCTCTTCTCAGATTTTAAGAGATTATCTTGTTCCATCATCTTAGATTCAAACATCTCCACGCTCGGACTTCTTTTTGCATTCTCAAAAAGCTCCTCCAGCGGCGGCAGCAAAAGTTTAGAATAATCCAGTCCCTCAGCAATCTGTAATACTTTTTGCGCATAGCTGTACGCCACCGCTGAGGTTAAGAATAAAAATAGTATGATTAATCTCTTCATCTTCAGACAACAAAATTTTAGGGGTGCTACCCTATTATATTTATTCATTTGCTCATTTCCCAATAATCAACTTGCACCATAGAGCAATGATATATTATTCTTAAAATAAGTATTTTATTTTGATATTGTATAAATTTTTACGCTAAACATCCGCTCTTTGGATAAACGCAAAGAGAGTTTTAAATAATATTTTGACATCCATCCATATAGAATAATTCTTTGCATAATCGATATCCAGCATAATTCGTTCCTGATCGGACATACTTCCATTATCACCTCTTTTTTCCACCTGCCACAGGCCAGTAATTCCTGCCGGTGCCATAAAGCGCTCAGCGCTATCATCCGTTGTTAATACTTCGGCTTCATATAAAGGAAGTGGCCTATTGCCGACAATTGACATATCACCTTTGAGCACATTAAACAATTGAGGAAGCTCATCAATACTATATTTTCGAATAATACGGCCGACTTTCGTTACGCGAGGGTCTTTTACAAGTTTAAAAAAGGCAGTTTTTTTTTGCTTTTGCAGTAGATCAGCACCTTTCATAACAAGATCATCATCAATCAACAAATCGCGTAATTCATCATCCGTAAAATGCACATTTTTCTCATCGAGAGCAGTTACCGAGATCGGCTTTTTCGATTCGGCCTGTTTAGAACCCCCATACTGATTGAGCATCATATAATCCTTTAACCGCTTATCCGCATCAGGGTACATGGATCTAAATTTATAAAAATCGAACATATAATAACCTGCACCGATACGTTTAGACTTATACACAGCAGATCCTTTGCTTTCTAACTTGATAGCAAAATATGCTACAGCCAGCAGCGGCAATAATAGCAAAATCAGCAAGAATGAAACGACAATATCAAACATCCTTTTCCCGATAGGAATATCAATTTTGCGAAAGGTCGAGCTCGCCGTTTCAAATTTTTCGGTCTGCGCTGTTGCCTCGAAATATAAACCGATATACTTTCGAACCGATTGAAAGACTTCAGCATTTGCGCGCGAGCTGATGGTATTTGTGATGCCAGCCTCAAAATAAGACTGCTTTTCAAAACGAGAAAGATCATTTCCAACTAAGATCAACAATGTATCTTTTCCATACCCAACCAGCTTGGTTAGCCGTGCAAGGTCTTTACCTAGGCTTTTGCTTTTTTCGAAGAATATCACGGAAAAGAAATGTCCCGCCTGACTCTGAAAAAATGTATCCATGGACTCAAAGGAATCAAAATACTTCAGGTCAACTCCCATTTTTTCCTGGGCCTGCTGATGAAAGTAATCAAAGGTTTGGAGGTTTCCGCCAAAGTATATATAATCACTGTATCGTTGCACTATTTCAATGCCTTTTTTATGCGTAATTTTAATTCAAGAGGGTTAAATGGTTTCAATATAAAATCTTCTGCACCAGCTTCCAAAAGGCTAATTCTCGTATTCATATTATCTTCACCAGAGAGAATAATAACAGGAATATCTTTAAAAAATTCATTTTGTTTGATCATCATAAGCAAATCGTAGCCGTTCATTTCCGGCATGCTGTAATCTGATAAAATTAAATCGACCTCATTTCCCTCCTTAAGCCAGTTATATGCTTCCATCGCATTGCTAAAGAAGCGAAAATCATAATCTGCATTTAAATAAAGCGTAATTAACTTCCCTATTGCGGGTTTATCATCAATTATTATAATCTTTTTTTTCATGAAGTTCTTAGAATTTAACGACATTAGCATTAGAATCTCACACGGTCAAAATACCTGAACAAAATGAGCACCCCTTTTTAGGGGTACCCAGGTAGATGAGGGTGTTTAGTCAGTTTTTTATTTAACATACCAATTGGTATTTTGTGTCCCGCCACTTACAGCCCAGCTCTGGAATAGCGGATATACACCATTGATATTTTTCCATTCATTTGGATATTTAAAAGAAACTGGTACACACAGTGCCCAAGGATCACCATTAATCGTTTTAAATGGATCATTTGGTGACAAGTTGCTAATCTGATTCGTCTGATAGTTGATCAACTCCTTGTTAATTTTGTCCGTTGCCTTATATCCAGCCATATGCACCTCACTTCGCATGTTTTTATTAGAGCCACCTGGGATAATAAAAGTATTCAAATTCGTATAGGTAAAATTATCTAACGGCGTAGTAAACTCGACTGTAATTAAGACATCCACCGGCTGGAATGATCCGTCCTGCGTTGATATAAACTTGATGTCCGATAAGCCGAATGCTTTATGAGCATCATCGCAAATTGGCACTACAGCGTACCGCTGCCCCGATTCAACGTTATTGCTAGCCAATGGAATATTTACACCCGTTAAATCCGATTTAGAATAAGACACCGACTTCACATTACTAGCCAATATACCATCCAGCTGAATTGCCGCCGCCAAACGCGCAAGTGCACCCACCGAACGTATTTTAGCCGCTAACTTAACTTTTGTTACTTTATTTGCCGAGTTTTGATATTTGCTGATAGCTACATCAACCACAAAGTCATTCATATCATAATCTGCTTTTGCAGGCCAAGCATCCTCAAAAGCATAAGAGTAAGTACCGAGAATCACTTCTGCAACCGTCTGATCAACAGGGGTACCACCTGCGTTGCTATTACCTCCTGCATTACAATTTGTCGAAGCAATAGCGACGGTCGATTTATCGTAAGGGACTAGCCTGGCTGGACTTGTTACCACATAGAATGTATTATATTGCTCATTTGCTGTGTGATTCGAACATGCTATTTCCAAATTACCAGAATAGGTAATTGCCATATTTTGATCTTTGACATCCACTTTTTTCAAGCGTGCTAATGATTGACCGGAGGCAGGACCTGCCATTGTATTTGCCCAGCTGCCGAATTTAGCCAAAGTACTCACATTCAATATGGCCGAAGCGGCTAGATTAAAGCTAGTACCTCCCGATTCGAGATTATCAACACTCAATAAAGCCCCATTTGCTACAGATACTTTCGCCCCACCTGTTGTCAATGATCCAAATGTCGTATGGCATACAGCTTCTAATGTCGCATTCGTTAATTTAGCCGTTGTCACTACTAAAGTTCCTTCGTTTCGAATGGTTGTAGATCCTGTTGTACTTGTCAGACTTCGAATAGTTGCAACCCCAAAATTGACAAAACTACCATTGGTGATATCAGCAACATCAACGTTTATAACGCCATGATTGGCATAAAGCGAATTAGTTGTTGTTGTCATATTTGACAGAGATGCTGTACCGTAATTAGTAAAACCACCAGTGGTGTTCTGGGTAACATTTCGTAACTCAATCGCCCCCCCTTGAACAACTGTTAACCCATTATTGCTTCCGATATTTAATTCATAGTTTGCATTTTTCCATGTACCTTGCACATAGATCTTCGCATTACTTGTCCCGTTATTGGCATCAATTGTCCCCGTAAATATTACTCCTGATTTAATGACATAAGACTTATCGGAAGCGACAGATACAGAGCCGTTGCCGCTTATCTCCACAGCATCACTAGGAACAGCGACAACGGTACTCGTTACAACCTCAGCTTTCAGAGCACCACTTGCAAGTGCAGCTGAGCCAGCAGTAGTACGCATTATACTAGCTTTAGCTGTAGAAGAAGCGGTTGCACTTCCCACCGTGATGATGGAAGATTCACCAACTTCAATCATCGACAAAGCCGGAGTACCTAAAGGAGATGTTTCGCGCAGGTATAAATATTTCACCGAGGTCGGCACCGACAAGCTATTTACAAAATCCTGACCTTGCTTTGCCTGACCAGCAGCCAATAATTTCGCAGCAGAGAGCGAAGGATCTTGATCAAATATTTCTATACGATAGAAATACTTTCCATCAAATTTATCGTCCACAGCGACACGAACATCGACGGTGCGCACGGAATTCCAGTTAAACCCTTCAGGCACCACACCTCCATCTGTTAGCAAAACGGACGAACTGTCGACATTGCCTGGATTATATAAGTCTTTTTTTGCACAACTTGCATCAAGCAATGCGACCCCTACCATAGATACTAAAAATAGGTGAAAACTTTTTCTTTTATACATCATTAAAAATTAATAGACCAACTTATACAGCTATACACATCGGTGTAAAATACAAACTTCATAACAGGCTCTTTATCAAAGATAATAAGTTACAACAGCGCTAAAAACAAATATAGAATATATTACACTCAAGTAAGAAAAAAAACACCTATTTTTAGCAAAAAATTAAAGATTGTAGCGCATCAGCCACAAAAAATATTAATGAATGCAAAACATCTGTTAAAGATGGTTCTTCAATCAATAGACCAGTTATCTTAACAGCTGTAGCAATTCCGTCTTTCGGGCAGAATCCTTCAACGCATTTGTCTGATATATAGCGTCAGCCAAATTGTTGCTGGATCCTCTAGAGAGGTATTTGTTCACATAGTGAGCTGCACGCGCGTAGAGAAATTTTCTCATATCCAGATTCACACTAATGCCATCGGCGAAATGACGGATATCGAGCCCTTCGCGAATATGCGCATAGCTCATATTTGAAGTGATGATCATTTTAGTCCAGGGTGAATCCCTGATGATCTTACTGACAATTTCGTATCCATTTGCATACTTCATATGCATTTCCGTTATGACAAAATCATATTGCTCCCCTTTCGCTTCCAACAAAGCCAGGGCTTCCCTTCCATCCGCAGCAGAATCGAGCTGAAAGGCAGCATTGGAAAAGAGGTTTTTTATTATTTTGCGCATAAGCAGATCACCATCTGCATGTAATATTGAAAATACCTGTGAATGCTCAGATTTAGGACTGTGCGTCTGCATATTATTAATTGAATAGATAAATAGATTTAAAAACAGCTTTAACAAAGCTAAAAATACGGACAGAGGTATCCCCCACCCAAAAGGGTGGTTTTGATAAAAATATGCAGAGATTGCATGTAAAGCTGAAAACTTAGCCAGACGGATCAGCGCTCAATGAACGTACTACTTAAGAGAGTTTATAGTGGATTCTTATATTTCAGGATCAGTTCCGATCTGCTATTGACCTGTAGCTTACCATAAATATTCCGTATGTGAAATTTGACAGTATCAACACTGATAAATGCACTTTCTGCCACTTTTTTATAACTATAACCTTGCTGTAGAAGCGATAAAACTTCAATTTCACGGGGAGTTAGCGTTTCCATCAGACGATGTTCATGCTTAGCATTAATAACCGGATTGAAATGCGCGATTACCAGTCTAGCCACCTGCGGGCTCATGACTGAGCCGCCGCTCATCACATCAATAAGTAGCTGACCCATTTGCGACAAAGGAGTGTTTTTAAGTAAATACCCGGATGCTCCGGCACATAGTGCCTGAAAAACATGCTCTTTATCATCAAATACCGTAAACATGACAATCTGGATCTGGGGGAATTTGCGTTTCACATACCAAGTAACCTCAATGCCATTTTTTTGGGGGAGACCAATATCACAGAGTAATAAATCCAGAGATTCTGGCGACCATGACGAGGAGGTCAGTTCAGCCCAGTCCTGAGCTACAGCAACAAGCTCAAAATCAGCAGCTTGCTCAAAGTAGCTTTTCAATGAATCCAAGACAGGAGCTCGATCTTCAACAATAACAAGTTTATATTTTGTAGTCTGCATATAGAACAAAAGATTAATTTACAGGTTATGCCTCCATGCTGATCTAACTTTATTCACGGCATCAGCAAAAAACCATACACTAAATAACAAAAAGCTAAAACTAACCCAGATTAATTTATCGAGACTTTTAAGTATATAAGCTTCCTGTTGGTTATTAAAAACAATAGCCACTACCATACTGCATTGCAAGAGCAGATAGGTCGTATAAATCACATTAAACAATAAAACCCTATTTTTAAGCTTGTTTCCGATCCCTTCAGCGAGATAAAGTATACGCCATTGCCCTATCACGTAAAATACGGCCAGTAAGAAACGCA
This sequence comes from Sphingobacterium sp. UBA3519, assembly GCF_002377215.1. Classification (NCBI taxonomy): domain Bacteria; kingdom Pseudomonadati; phylum Bacteroidota; class Sphingobacteriia; order Sphingobacteriales; family Sphingobacteriaceae; genus Sphingobacterium; species Sphingobacterium sp. UBA3519. The sequence continues at coordinate 60,582 of NZ_DFPI01000019.1, read as the reverse complement.
AAATATAGTGAAACTGCTGATCAACATAACCATAACGATGCTTAAATCCGGTGGGGATATCTTTCACCAACAGTTGCAGCAATTTATTTTTTTCCTCTGAAGAAGCTAGTGCATAAGGGACAATATCAATCATACCTAAACAAAAAGGTATTATATGCACCATCCAGTACTTACCAATTGGCCTGGCTGGGTCTATTTTCAACCTGACGTAAAAGTAAAAACAAGGCGCTACTAGATAATAAAAAGGGATTCCTTTATTATACATCTGTGGATAATATTGGATTTCTCGCGTGTAGATCATACTGTATATAAGCACATGCCAAATCAGTGGCGCAACGCCAATACCTAGCAAAAGATGACTGATATTTTTATTTTTTCCATACAGAAATACATGCATAAATATTCCCGACAGGCATAGCAACATTCCCATCATCGCAAAGCCAATGCTTATCCAAAATTGTATACTCAGGTACATATATTGATTAGAAAAATTTAAGTATACGCTCTTTAAAGCTAAACTTTATAACCAAGTGAACTTTATAGACATTCAAAACCTGCCCAACTGTCAGTTTAGCCCCAATTGCTTCAGCGCGACGCTCCATATTTCCGATGCCCTGCCCCTTTCTGAGCTTCTTCCAGTCAACCTCAACTTCGTTCATCCTGTCCATGGTATTTGCAATTTCGAGTTCAAGTACATGATGGTATATTTTTAGTCCAATATTGACAGCCGCGAAACGGTTATGTTTACAGACATTATGCAAAGCCTCCTTGAAAATAAGGTAAACATTATGACGGATATATTGCGGCAAATCTCGGGGAACAGGTATATCGATTTCGAAATTTACTTTTATCTGCTGTTCAGCAAAAATCTGTGCGGCCAAAAACTTCATCCGATCCTCCAAGTTCCCCTGTTTGTTATTTCGGGAATCTATTGCCCAAATGATATCGTCCATGGTCTGCACAGCCTCACGGCTATATGCTGTGATTTTATCGAGAGACACAGTCATCAAACTATTTTTCGCCTGCATGGGAAATAATTCTGCCTGCATACTGATGCCCGTCAATAACCCACCCACCTCATCATGTAGATCACGTGACAGTTCCTGCCGCAAAATCTTATCCCGCTTGCGCTGTGAAGATTTCAAAATAGTGATCACGTAAATAAGTATGCCGACAGCTAACGTCAAAAGGACATAAAAAAGCTGGGTTTCATAGAATCTAGGACTTTTGTAGAACAGCCATTTTTTGGACATTTCGGACAACCCATTGCTGCTGACTGTTTTTATTTCGATCTCATATTCCCCAGTTTTTAAATTCGACAGATTGATTTTTCCGGATGTTTTAAGTTCCTGAAATTCCTTGAATAATGGATATATCCGGTAGTAGGTGTTATAATTATACTTATATGCGTCAATTTTTGCAATGTCAAGATTGATTGAAAAGGCTTGCTTGCTAAGCAAAATTGTATCCGCATCAATGGAGGGAGTGTAGTATCGGAGTACATTTCCAGCACTATTTGCAACAGCAATGGAAGCCACTATCGGAGCCGGGACATGTTGCTCCTTAAGACGTTGTAAAATTTTTTTTGGATCAATAGCAATACAGCCCAGTATTCCTCCTAAAAATATCTTCCCATACTGTACATCATAATATACAGAAGCCTGATTGAATTCTTCAAATGGAAGGCCATTGGAGCTATAAGCATTATAAAAGTTTTTAGTGTCCCAGACTGTCAGTCCACTAAAAGTACCTAGGAACAAGTTGTCATCGACCCACTCCATGGTAAAGATGACGTTGCTTGCTAATCCATTCTTGGTTGTATAAGATACCGCTTTCTTTCTCTCGAGATCAATCACTATTAATCCCTTCCCTTTAGTTGCCAGAAAAATTTTCCCTTGGTGGAAATTGTGTGTAAAGACATTGAGTTTCTCGGCGCTATAAGGATATACTTTCTTGACCGCTCCGGCTTCAAATTCATAATAACCATTTTCAGAAGAAAAGGTAGCCACCTTATTTCTCATTTTTAAGGCGTTTATTTTTTGTCCTGCTCCGACAATATGTCCACCATTATCTTTCAAAGGGAATACATCATGTGTTTTCAGATCATATATCCAGATTCCGCTATACGTGCCTACTAGATACTGCCTGTCTTTATAATGACATAAGCTGAATACCAAGGTCGATAGTTCTTCTTTAACCTCAATTTTCTTTTTGTAAGGAGCACGCTTAAATCTGCCCTTTATCAGCAAGCCGAGAAATTCTCCTTCCAAGCCTATTAATGTAGTATCTTGATTCACTGGCAAGAATGCATAGTAATTATTCAGAGGAGCTTTTTCTTCAATAAGGGGAGAATTTAGCCGGAAAGATTTTAATGGAGTATATCCGCCAATATAATAGATGTCCTTTTGTTTCAGAATAGCCCTTGCTGTCCCCGTATTCCAGTATTCGATAGCAAAATTTGTTTTGAGGACACTATATAAACCTCTTTCGGTAGCACACAGTACCTCTCCATTTTTAAAACTAAGCTGATTCAATTTACTTTTCAGCAGATCTTTGCTGATATAGTGCTGCCCCGCAAACAACGGTGTCAACTGCAAATTAGCATCATATTCAAAATATCGACCATCCTGAAAAAGAAAAATAACTTTATTATCTTCGGTAAATGACCAATGTGCCCAATCACACATATCACCTAACGACAAGGCTTTTGGATTTGCCTTTTTGAATTTTTTCCCATCGAAAGTTACATAGCCCAGTCCATAATTCCGTAGCAACAAACCATCTCTTAGGATGAAAATATCATCCAATTGTTGATAAATATCTTTAGGTATTTCATTTTTTTTTATCTTGCCTGTTAGGAGATCTATTTGATAGAGCAACTTATTATAGGCAAACCATAGCTGGCGGCCGTCGGCAATCAAGCGCCTTCCCACAGGCCGTCGCAATTCATTGCTTGTGGGCGGAAATCTTAACAGTTTCTTTTTTCCAGTTTTGTTGATTTCCCAGAGCACCCCATTTTTTGTCGCGACATATTGTTTTTTATTTTGGTCAAACATCGCTAAAATCTGTTCTCCCAAGAGTTCTTTTACCCAATCCTTATCTTGGATAAATTTCCAGTTTTTTATATCGAAAATCAACAAGCCATTTCTCGTTTCAAGCCACAATCTGCCCTGACAGTCGGTCAGCAGATTATTTACTTCCGTAAAATGCAGCGGCCCCAAATACAGTTCTGTGAATGGCTTGACCGAAATACCATCGTAACGGTACAGCAAGTTACCCGCAATAAACCAGATAAAACCCTGATAGTCCTTTGAGACCGATTCAATATTTTTGTGATAGAGATCTACACCAGGTACGATTTGAACCTGATAGTAATTGGACGCCATAACCTCCTTCATAAAAAGCATGGCGAAGGAAGTGCTTAATACAAGTAACAATTTTAAAACTTTTATAAACACTTTAGGTTAAGTTCAATTTAAATGGACTGTCAAATATAAAAAATATAAATTAATACTATAAACAAGATGTTGTTAAAAGAATAAAATAGATCGTCTATTTTACCAAATTGAAATATCTCCCAGAAACCTCATTGTCCCCCCCTATCCTAATGTAACTTCTATTTCTTACAACTGATAGATCAATCGAAAGAACGAGCTCGCAGCATGCTCCTTACCCGAAACAGGCAATCCCACAGCCATCCCGATAGCCAGTTTATCACTAAGTCCTAACTTAATCTAAGGATGTAGCGTCGTTTGTATCCCATCGGAAGAAATTTCCTGATTGACCTCAACACCGATAAAATGGTCTGTCTGCGGTACGGTGTAATGAAATGAGGTATTGAGCTGCCATATCATACCCATTTTGGATGAAGCATAATGATAACCCAATTCCGGCCCTTTATAGACCAACGCATGCCAATGGCTATGCCAGTTTTTAGCGGCTATAAAAAATGGATTAAAAGCAGTAGCGCCATTCACAAAATCAAAGACCTGTGTATACCCAACAGCTAAGGTTGCCGCATGTTTTTTAGAAACATAAAAAGAATATTGCGAAGATAAGCGCAGTCTTTCCAATTGATTGCTCGAGGATCCATTGGCCATGCGGCTTTTTGAATATACAAAATCTGTCTCTGCTTCCAATCCTAACCGATCTATAGGCGCAAATTCATATTCCATAAGGTAGCCATAGTCATCAGTCACATGCGTTCTTTTGATATCTGCGCCGACATTAAATTCCTTCTCTCCTTTCCGTGCACCAAGATCACGGACAAGATCATTATATAAAGGTTCGGCATGATGGACTTTATCCGGCAGGGATTTATTTTCCGGGGCAGCAACAGCAGCTGAAAAAGATAGGATACCTATAAATAAACATACCCGTAAGGATCGAAAAGTAAGTGTATTGTTTTCCATATCACAAACATCCGTCTGAAATATGGAAAGAATTGGGAATGCTTTTTTCGGCAGTCCCGATTAGGCCATACGATTATCACTTTCTTCCTCTTTTCCATCAGCAATCATCTCGTTGACATCGGTCATATCACCTTCCTCCAGGTGCTCAATATCCTCCGCCTGCTCTTCGGAGTAGCGGTCGATAAAAAAGGTACAGCCCATTGGAAAATGATCCGATCCAACAGAAGGATAAATAAAAAGTTTATCGATAAATACTGTTGGACTATGAAACAACAGATCCAAGGGCACTCTAAAAAACCAATACTTGGCATGAAAGGTAGAAAGAATGCCCCGGCCAATGCGTGCATCGATCAATTTACTTGTTTTCTTGAACAAAAGGGAAGATTTAGCCCAGGCCACATTATTAAAATCTCCCGTGACAACTACTGGCATTTTATAACCCCGAACCCGTTTGGCCACACTGAGCAGATCACCATCCCTTTCTTTGGAATTTTCTTCTTCCGTCGGGCTTGGCGGCGGCGGATGAACGGCAAAAAAGATAAAACGATGTCCATCGGCGGTTTCCAACTCAGCTTCAATACTCGGAATATCATCCGCTATAAAATAATGTACCTGACATTTTTTGATCTTCAGGTTAGTATAAAAATGCATACCATAGGTATTGTCCAAGGTTACCTTCTCAAAATTAGGATAATCCTTTTCCAGCACACGTAAGGCTTTTTCCCATGCCGCATCGCTTTCCATGGTCAAAAAAACATGCGGTTTTTCTTTCTGAATCAGGTCAATGAAGCGCTTATACGCCGTATTGAATTGCAGCACATTACAGGAGATCACTTTAATACTATCGGATGCATTTTCACCTTTTTCATATTTTTCCCGTCGCCAAAATTTGGTATAACGTATTAATATATAGGCATGATAAACAATCAGAGCCATTTGCACCCCCTGCAGCCACCATATCCATGAATCTTTACCCACGAGGTAAAAGCCTATTGCCAATGCCGGCACCTGAAACACCAGCAGCTGCAGTTTAACAAATTCAGCTACCCGAAAGATCCAATGCTGGCTCTGGATAAAGGGTAATACACTCAGTACAATTAATAGTCCCGAGAACACCATATAGAAAATTAGCATATCGCTAGAACTAACATTTTAGACAAACTTAAACAAATTACGCTCATTTTCAACAGACCATCATTTTCGATCGCTCCTTAGTTATTCAATTTCTTTTCTGAACCTTCCTGATAATCCACCCGTGTTCTGGCTAATGCATCCGGGAAATTCGTATGGATATAGGCAATCATCTGTTCACGTATATAACAGCGTAGGTCAAAAGCCTGGCCCGAATTACGGCAGCTCATCAGGCATCGGATCTCCATGGTACGCTCTTTAAAGTCTGTCACCTGAAGTACATTTACCTGACCGTCCCAAAGTGGATGCCCGGTAAGTAAGGTCGTGAGTTTATCCCGCAATTGCTGCACAGGTACGGTAAAGTCTGTATAGATAAATACAGTACCTAATATCTCAGAGGTCGTACGTGTCCAATTCTGGAAAGGTTTTTCAATAAAATATGTAATGGGCAATACCAAACGGCGTTTGTCCCAGATATTGACGACAACATAGGTCAGATTGATTTCCTCTACACGACCCCATTCCCCTTCGACTACCAATACATCATCCATACGAATAGGCTGTGTAAAAGCGATCTGAAAACCGGCGAGCAGGTTCCCTAAAGATTTCTGTGCTGCAAAACCGATGATAATTCCGCCAACCCCCACCCCTGTGAGCAAGCCGGCGCCGATCTTCTGCATGCTATCAAAACTGAGTAGGATGATTGCCAAGGAAATTACGATGATCAGAGTGACCACCACTTTTCGGATAAAAACAATTTGTGTCCTGATCTTCCGTTCCCGCAGGTTATTTTCCTTGTTGATATCAAAACGATGGTAGAGGTAGTCTTCAAAAACCTTGATCCCCTGTATCAGCACGATGGCAAAAAAACTGACCAGCAAAAGTTCATTAGTTTTACTGACCACGCGAAACGTCCGTTCGTTAAATTGGGCAAACGGCAATAAGCTGTTAAAAACAATCAATGGGATAAACACACTCAGCACCCGGTTAAAGCGCCTCACAAAGGAACGGAATAGGCTATAAGACTCCTGCTGAATGGCCTGCCTGCGTAAAAGCGGCATAAAAATCAGTTTGATCAGGAAACCAATTAAAAATGAAAATAGAATTAATGCAATATTCCAGAGCCATGAAGGCCATTTCTGTGAAAGTTGAATTAATGTTTCGTTTATCATGCTGTTCTTTCTTTGCGTTCAAAATTTGTCTCTCATTAAAGTATAACTGCTAAGAAAGCCTAACGTTTGTTTTTTTTTGAGAAAGATTGGTTAAATAAACAGTGAAGAATACGGCCATGCACTTTGCTTAGCACCCATGAGCATTGATCCCGCTATAAAAAAAGACACTAACAACACCAAAAATCAATAACTTTTCAAAATAAAAATTGAAAAATACATTATTACACAAAAATATAAGCGATAAAAACAAAAAAAATAACATTAACAGATATTAACGGAAAAATAAAAGAAAAAAAACAGAAATCACACATTAAAAACAAAAGAAATAGAAGAAAAACAAGTAAAAAACAAAATAAAAATAGATTAATTTTGCGAAAACAATAAAAAAACCTATATTTACAACACCTTATTAGGTTTATAATTGGTTATTTAAAGGTTTTCATCTCCCCGATTGAAAACCTTTTTTATTTTTCATATTTCACGATCGAAAGATGTACTGCGTAAACTGCCACTACAGAGTCTGAGATACAAGAATATGATTTTAACGTATCTATACGTACATTTCAGCGGGACAGAAAAGATATTTTCTCCATTTATAATATCGATATCCAATACGACTTTATCCAAAAGGTTTATTACATTGACCAGGCAGAACAACCCGAGTTGAACGAACGGATATTGGAAGCTTTCGACATATTCAATGCCTTGAACCTCACGGACAGATTATCGAACTATATCCACTTTGAAAGCGAAAGCCACAGGGTACGGAGCATCTTTACGGCTTATTGCATGCCATTAAAAATCATATCCAGATCAAGTTTGTCTATCAAAAATATTGGGAAGATGGATTGACTGACCGTCATGTTGAACCCTATGCCTTGAAGGAATTTAGAAACAGGTGGTACCTATTGGCAAAGGACCTTAAAAACGAAAAAATCAAATGTTTCGCACTTGATCGACTGAACGAATTGGAAATATTGAAAAAGAAGTTTGAATTTCCGAAAAATTTTGATGTTAACGAGCATTATAGATACTGCTTCGGTATTATAGGCCCGAATAGTGACAAACCAGAGGAAGTCACCTTATCATTCAACCCTTTGCAAGGGAAATATATCAAATCATTACCCTTACATGAATCACAAATGCTGCTAATCGATAACGATGATGAAGTCCGTGTAAAACTGAAACTATTCCTCACACACGATTTCTTTATGGAATTGCTATCGTATGGAAATGATGTGAAAGTTATAGCACCCAGTAGTTTAATTAACGACTTAAAAACAACTGCTAGGAATATTCTAGACATATATACAGAATAGGGATCGGCTTAGAACACGGCTTAGACGTGAGATCAAAAATTTCAATTATTTTCCACAAAAGCCATTTTTTTATTCTTAAATAGGATTTGCCGCATAAAACAGCTACCAATTACAAAAGCCACTCCCTTTCGGAAATGGCTTCAATAAATTAAATAAATATAAACTTCAAACTACTTTATTACAGTTTCTCTATTCCTTTGAAATACTTCTCAACCTCAGGCTTGGCCATACCAAGCTTTTGGCAGATTTCAACAATTGTAAATTCTACCTCCCTAAGCATTTCAATCTTGCTTTCAACTTTAATGTCCTGTAACCTAGTTTTTATTCATACTGAAAGACTACAACTACTGGCAAGTGATCTGAAGCATATTGACCAGTCAGGGCTACAGCTGATGCCAATGTATATGTTGTTGCAGCTTTGGGATTAAATATCACAAAATCTATTGCTTTAGCTGGATTGCGTACAGGAAAAGATAGCGGGCAGGTACTCATGCAAGAGAGCCTAAAGCCTTCCTGTAACTTAAGCATTTCAGCGGTTGTCGATTCTGCATTGTAGTCTCCCCCTACAAACAATTCCTTATTAAGGTCACCACTCATCTCATTAAGATACGCGGCCTGAGCTGAACGATTGGGCACGTTGAGGTCAAAATGAGTGGCCGCAAAGTCAATATTTTTGCCATTAGGCAAAGTTACCGTAGCCAAAGCAATACTTCTTTGCTCTCCAGCCGTTGGCATGGGCAGTAATTCCCGGCGCTTATTGGACAACGGATATTTGCTAAGTATAGCGACCCCATATTCCCCACCATTGTAATCAATAGATTTAGAAAAATAGTATTCCATACCCAAAAGTTTTGCCAATTCTGCAGCTTGATTTACGTTGCCCGAGCGCCCCACATTAACATCCACCTCCTGGAGGGCAATAAGTTCAGCCCCGCTGTTTTTTATCACCGTAGCAATATTCGACAAATTGATGACATCCGAATTTTCGGGTGCTCCATGGTGAATATTATAGGTCATGGCAACCAGCTTCTTCTTTGCTGCGAGCGGCAACTCAGGGTTCTCATCCCCGCTGCAGCTAAATAATTGTAAAAGAGCCAAGGCTCCAAGAATAATCTTTTTCATTGTATGATCTATTTTGGAAGTTTTAATTTGAATTCTGCCGTCATGGGTAAAAAGGTATTTGCAGATTTCGAGAATGTACCGTAGTTACTCAATTGCAACCTTTCATTACCATCCTTAAAAGTAATATAGTCAAATACGCCTGTCGGTTTATCTTTCGGAGCATTCCAAGGGCATCCAGTGCCTAAGCAACCAAAGGTAAAAGCCCCTTTGAGATAAGACAGCACAGGGCCATTTGCCGATTCCTGTTCATTCAGATTTCCTACTAAAATCACAGGTTGGGTAAGCTTCTCTGTGGCATTGAGCAGATCAACGACCTGAAGCGCCCTGTTATTGGCGACAGAAGGATCAAGTTCGGTACCCGCAAAGTACAACTCATGTCCTTCCTGTATTTCGACCTTAATCATCGTCATGCTCCGTAACTCTGCCGTATTCCCTTCTTCCCGACTTAACAACTGACTGAATTTATCCTTGATCGGAAATTTTGATAATACTGCGTTTCCGAATCCCCCAGTTTGGTAATCTATATTTTTTCTGAAGAAAGATTGCATATTCAATGCTTTAGCAATGGCGCCCGGCCGGTCGACTTTCCCAGCTCTGGTAGTCGCACTATCAACCTGTCTCAAAAACAAAAGATCAGGATCATATTCCTTGATTAGCTCTACCATGACATCAAAATTGGCGATCGAGGTCCCTACATTCATATTTAGGGACATTACCTTAAAACTTTTTGTCGGTGTATCATCCGTTTCTTGCGGTTTTTCCGGCTCTTTCGCCGGCAGCAGATTCCAATCACCGGGACTATAGGTCTTGCGGCAACCATGTAACACTATAGCAGTCTGCAGAAAAAGCAAGCTTAGTAAGATTATCTTTATTTTCTTTTTCATCTGTAAATACACATTTAATAATTTGGATTTTGTACCATATTTGGATTGGCAATCATTTCCACCTCAGGAATTGGCCATAGCCCCTCCCTATTTCTTTTGTAGGTGCGATTCTGTACCCTTACCAATTCTCCTGTTTTGGGATTTGTTGCCCCAAAGACCTCTCCATTCATTACTGCTTCATCGATGCCCCAACGGCGGATATCAAAATAACGTCCTCCTTCGAAAGCCATTTCTGCCTGACGTTCACGGCGGATCAATTCACGCATTTTGACCTGCGTACCATATAAACCGCTATTCACTGCCGGCATCGCAGCTCTTGCCCGCACTTCATTAATCGCCGCCAGCGCTTCGGGGTTATTCCATTGCCCGGTTTCAATCATTGCTTCGGCATAGTTGAGCAATATCTCCGCATAGCGGATGATCATAAAATCAAGACTACCGCTTTTGGCCTGTCTATCTCTGGCATCAATGTATTTTTTTATCCAATACCCCGTCGCTGTCGACTTGGTCTCACCTATTTTATCTGTTGGATTGTAAAATGGATCTAGCGCGTATTGGTTTTGAAACTTATCATTCGGCACAAATATGGAAGCTGACAAGCGCGGATCCCTATTATTTTTATAATTTGGATTTTGCTGATAGATCAGTGTTGAGTCACGCCCAAGCTCCTGAATAGTCTTCCCTTGTTTCGTCTCATAATTATTGACAACAGTATTGGTTGGTGAGAGGTACGTTTCGCCGCCAATTCCAAAAGGTGCAAAAGATGTCCAGGCATTAGAGCAGCCATTTTCTTTGAAAAATATCCGTTCATCATTTAGCTCACCAGCATAGCTGAAGAGTTCTGAATAACTATCACTTTTGTTTGTTGTGCTTATCCAGAGTTTATACACTTTGGAGTCAATTACCTGTTTTGCGGCAGTTTTAGCCAGTTCAAAATCCTTATAATACAATCCCAGACGAGATAGCAGGGAGAGACAAACACCTTTGGTCATGCGCCACCGATCAGCATTTACATACGTCGCCGGCAGCTTTGCTCCACAGTCTTGCAGCTCGGCGACCACAAAATCATATACCTCTTTTTGCGGCGTACGAAAAGATTGATTTTCCGTTGGTGTGAGAGATTTGGTCAATAAAGGGACATCTCCAAAAACCAGCATCAACTCCATATGATAGTAAGCCCGCAGGGCCCTTGCCTCCAGTTTCATTCTTTCTTTCAATTCGGCATCTATATAGGCTCCGTCTATATTTTCCAAGAATCTATTGGCTCTACGGATACAGGTATAATCATCTGCCCACAAACTACTGGACACTCCCCAGCGACTAGATGCCAAGCCCCTTGTAAAACCATCGTACTCGCCCTTGAAGTCGCCCCGCTGTACTGCTTCATCGGTAAGACCTGCATAGTACATGATATTTCGGCCCGAACTTCCCCCAGGGATTCCAGCATACACCGTTGCCAAGGCATTATATCCATCCGTCTCCGTATTCCACCACTGCCCGTCAGACACGCCGTCAGGGCTGTCAACGGTCAGGAATTTTTCGCACGAGCTATTTAACATGGCCATCAGCAGTAGGCCAAAAACTTTTATTTTCGTTTTTATCGTATTCATCTTTCTTAAAAATTAGCCGTTAGTCCAATAGAAAATATACGCATCATACCATAAGTCCAAGATCCACCTTGCGATTCGGGATCTGCCATTTTCAACTTTGTAAAGAGAAATGGGTTTTGCGTATTAACATATAGACGCGCATTTTTTATCCCATATTTATTCAAGTTAGCATTATTAAATCGGTACCCCGCCTGAATAAATTTGACACGGAGATATTTGGCATTAAACAACCAAAAATCACTACGCAGGATATTGTTTGCGGGATTTGCCAGCAAACGTGGATAGATAGCATCCTGATTATTTTCGCGCCATGTATTGGCTGCCCGATAAGTCGTTGGAATCCCTCCCGATGCACTTAAATTAAGCGGGTGCCATAAATACCCCGCAGATTTTCCCCCCAGATTAGCTGAATAATCGTGGTTGCCAGCTCCCTGCAACAAGAATTCAAAATCAAAATTTTTATAACTAAAACTCACATTGCTGAAATAATTGACGCGAGGCGTAGGGTCTCCAATTACTCTTTGATCATTCTCATCAATCACTCCGTCACCATTTAAGTCCACGTATTTGATATCTCCGGGACCTTCACCGGCGAGCGCCGGAACCAGGGCAGTTTTCTTGTCCGCGGCAAAATCATCATACTGCAAAATACCGTCGGTTACATAACCGTAATGGCTTTTAATAGCATAACCAACCTCATTCGTGGAGATTCCCGAATAATATGGACCACCCAATAGTTCCGTAATTTTATTTTTATTATAAGAAATACCCGGTCTTATGGAAAAACTAAAATCGTCACCGATCTTATCATTATAATTCAACGACAGTTCCATGCCTTTATTGCTCACCTTACCCGCATTTAAAGGAGCAGAACCAATAGCGCCTGAAGGAGCGACAGTAGGTTTAAGGAGAACATCATTTGTCCTTTTATCATAATAATCAAAAGTCAGTGAAAGTTTATTCTTAAAGATAGACATATCCAAACCCAAATCGAGAATATTCACCTTTTCCCAGGTAATATTGGGGTTTCCCCACACAGACTCCAATCCATTCGTTGCGTTAATCAGATTTTGATAGAGGTAAAGGCCAATATTTTCATTGCCCAGCTGACCATAGGAAGCTCTCAGCTTTAAGTTGCTGATGGCATCCACATGGAAAAAGCGTTCATTATGCAGATTCCAGCCTAGTGCTAATGAGGGGAAAAAACCATATTTTTTTCCAGGACCAAATTTGGACGAGCCATCTGCACGAAACGACAGTTCGGCCAAGTAACGATTATCATAGGAATAATTTGCCTTGGCATAACTGGATACCAAGGATGATTCTTTCCAATAACCATCATTAAATTTTTCGACAGAAAAACCACCCATTGCAAAAATATTGTGCTTTTTGAATGTCTTGTTGTAGTCTAGAGCACCGCTCAGATAGTAATAAGTGTTTCTTGTCTCTGAATAAGCATTCCGCTGCACCGCCCATGTCTGCACCAGTTGCTTGGTATAATAGTCAAAGAAATAGAAATTATCTCTATTCTGTTTATACACATCACTATTCAGCCGGTAACTAAACTGCCCCCGTAAATTTAAATTGTCAGTAATAGACCATTTTGGCTGTAGATTGATTGTTGCCTGGTCATATTGATAACCAATGGTACCGCCGACCTCTTCATAAGCTAATGGATTGACAATATCAGCGTATCGACCATAAATTGCTGGCCAGCCTTCCTCTTGTGGATATTTAGGCAATACCGTTGGCGGCAGGCGATATAGATCGTCCAGTATTCTGCTGCCCCCGTTGTCTATGGTCCTGTTAGGGTATAAAGTATTCCGCCTGATACCTAATACATCCAGATTAATCAAAAAACGCTTGGAAAGCGATACCGAGGTATTTGCCCGAATATTAAAACGGTCCATTTTATTGAGGGCCAACATACCTTTCTGGTACATGTAATTTCCTGTAACCGCAAAACGCGCAACATCATTTCCTCCGCTGACGGCCAAGGAGTGCGAAGTCAAGGGACTATTTTCATCAATAACGATATCCGTCCAGTTGGTATTTGGATAAGTGATGGGATCTTCACCGGATTCGGTTTTACTGATCTGCTCATCCGTATAAAGTATTTGTCCGCCTGATGCCACCTGGGCATAATTATACATGCGCATGTACGTTGGCGCATCAACAAACTCCGGAAGGATTGTTGGAGATTGTTGTCCATAATATCCGTCATACAAAACATTGATCTGTCCAGCTTTTCCACGTTTCGTTGTAACCAAAATAACTCCATTCGCTGCCCTCGCTCCATATATCGCCGCTGCCGCTGCATCTTTTAATATAGTCACACTTTCTACTGTAACGGGATCAATATGGTTCATATCCATCGGTACACCATCGACAAGCACCAACGGATCCGAATTATTCAAGGTAGAAATACCCCGAATTTTGATACTGGCGGCATCTCCGCCCGGCAAGCCAGACCCCTGCTGTACCGTAAGGCCTGTTACGCCCCCCTGTAATGATTGCGAGAGATTAGTAATAGGTTTCCCTTCAATATTTGATTTGATATCCAAAGAAGCCACGGAGCTAGCAATATGCTTTTTTTGCATTTCTGTCATTCCCACGACTACGACTTCATCCAGATCAGAGACGTTCTCTTTGAGTGATACCGTGAGGTTTGCTTCGGCTTTATTCACCAACACCTCTTTAGAAAGATAGCCCACAGCAGTAAACTGCAGGCGGCTACCTTTGACTATCTCCAGCGAATAATAACCTTCGTTGTCCGATACGCTCTTGGCCATCCCCCCCTTTTCAGACACCGTTACACCTGCCAAAGGAAGTGGTGGTTCCTGCATGTTAAAAATACGTCCTTTGACAACAATTTTTTCTTGTGAGACTGACCGTTTATCCTCACTTGCAGTGTTCAGCCCTTTCCCCGGAACCACCGTTAGCTGTCCTACTCCCTGCGTAATATTTAAATTAAATTTCTGGAGAACCTGCCTTAAGGCCGGCAGCAACTCCTCTTTATCAATATCAATATCTACCCGTTTGCCGGATAATAAATTTTCTGGATAAAGCAGCGCCACATCAGTCTGTTTCTGAACCGACTGCAAAAAATGTTTCAATGGTGCATTTTTCATTTTGAGCGTTATCCGCTGGGGAAACGCAAGTGCACTTACAGAAAGCAATACGCCTGTAATAGCAAGGGATCCTATCTTCATGTTATACCTAATTTTAGGTGACAATAGTTGTCCTGAGGAGAGATTTTGTCCCACCTGTTTTTTTTTCATAATTTTGATGAAATTAAATTTTTAGAAACGTTTAATTTTAACGGATAAAGGGGACGGCAATTCCTCTTTATCCAATTTTATGGTTAAATAATCAATTGCTTTTAATCCAGACCTCCTTTTCTAGTTGTGTTATCGTATAATCTCTAAGTTCATAAATGTTACTTAAAGACGTCAGTATATTTACATCCAGATTGATCCTTCCAGAATAAATAGTCGTTTTTTCCAATACAGTTTGATCCGTATGAATTTTCACGTTATAGATTCTTTCTAATTTTCTGATCAGTTCCTTGGTTGACAAGCGATCGAGTACAAGCTGTTTTTTTGTCCACAATATTTCATTCCCATCACCACTATTATCGATCAGCATCTTATTTTGTTGAAGGTCATAAGCAATAAACTGTCCTGGAGTCATGGTGATATGATCGAAATGCGGGCTACTGAGTTCCACTTTTCCTGTTATCAATTCAATTGACATTCTTTTATCCTCCTCATAGGAAGAAACATTAAATGTCGTCCCAAGCACTTTAACTGCAGCATTTTTTGTCTTCACGATAAAGGTTGTGCCTGTATGAGCCACATCAAAATAGCCCTCTCCATTGAGGTAGACCTCGCGCGGTTTATTTTGCATATCCGGGTTATAAGTAAGGTAAGATCCCGCATTTAACCATACTTTAGACTGATCCGGGAGGGTAAATTCCTGTCTCCTGCCATAAGGGACAAATACCGTATTGTAACGAACAGTTTCTCCGGCATTATTAGGAGTTAGCAAATTCAATATATCGGGGCGATCATTCACTTTCAAAAAAGAAATGGCATGGTTTTCAGCAGCTGGATCGATAGAAATGAGTTGCAAGCTATCGTTATTTTTAATGAAAGTTTGGCTAATAGCGGCTATTTTCCCGATATCAAGTTCTGTATCCGCATTGGTATTAGAAGGGGAAAATAATTTGAAGCAGATCAATAAGCAAGCCGCAGCAGCAATTGAGCCTACATAGGCAAACCATCTTTTCCGGCGGCTATTATTTGTACTGTGGACAATCCGTTGAAAGAGTTGCGCCTTATCGTCTTCAGTAAGACAGTCTTCGGGCACAATATCAAATATATGTTTAATTTTTTCTTTTTTGGTTTTCACAAACTATGCTTTTAAAGATATAGAGCACAATTCTTGAAAACATAGACTAAAATTTATAAAAAAAAATATAAAAGATAGTAAAGAGCTCAATCGGGTTCAATTCGACTTTTAATTGCTTGATAGCCCTAAAAGTAAGTGTTCGACAAGTCTCCACATTGACCCCCATCATATTAGCAATCTCATCGTAGGTGAAATCAAGATAATATCTTAAAAAAAGCGCTTCACGTTGTCTTTTAGGTAATGCATCTACCTTTTCTTTGATCACCTTTACAACTTTAGCTTCCACCTCATCATTAATTAGTTCCAGTTCGTGGCTATTTGTCCAGCTGATATCTTCTGAGAGGCCGTCGATAGCTACTGTTTGTACTTTGATCATGAGCAACTTACGGCGTAGCGCAGCGAAAAGATAATACTTAACATTAACTTCTTTTGCAATTTTGGGATTATTGAATAAATTTACGAAAAGATCATGGATACAGTCCAGTACGGTCTCCTTATCAAAATGATATTGTTTACCATAGATATACAAATCATCGATATACGCATCGTAGATTTCCTTAAATGAACTTTGATTACCTTGTATAAATCCAATCCAAGACATAAAACTGAGTAGAAACTTTCCGCTAATTTCTTCTATTTACTATTAAATTAAGATGAAATAATGGTTATCTTATCACTTAGGCCTATTTCATCAAACTGGAGTACAGTATCCTTATTAACAAAGATACAATATTTACCTATAAGTGCCCGTTCTCGAATTATTTGATTCCTTGCATCAATTGATACGTAAACAGCTGTGGATAATTTTTTGGAAGCTCAGTTGTCAGATTATGCATTTGGAAATTATCATTTCTAATTCTACCATCAGGATCCATCAGTATGTACCTCGGAATTCCGTTAAATTTAAATAATTCGCGCAATGCCCTATATTCATCGGCAGAAATTCAATAGGATTCAAACATGCTATTTTTAACAATATAATCTTTATAAAACTCCATATCTGGAGTCCCCTCAATATCTTTTACAAAAACAAAAACCAAATTCGGATTATCTTTGAGTTTTAAGCGTTTCCCTTGCGTTGATTCAATACAGGAGCGGCACGGACCGCACCACTCTGCCCAAAAGTCTACGACAACGACTTTACCACGGTATTTATCTGTCATGTTCTTAAAGACGGCCGCAGCAGTAGTATGGGGCAGTAAATAACCGTTTCTGGACTTCTTTACACGATCTGCCAGTTTGAGCGCTTCATCCCTTAAATCTTTATTTGTTAACACGGCCAACAATTGTTCTGTAGTTTTTGTTATCCCTGCGGTATCAGCCGCACCATTTAATGCCGACTGCAAGGTACGTAGTTTCGCAACTTCGGAGACCAACGTGTTGGCTATTGTTGGGTTAGAGTTTCGATTTGCCGAATCCAATACCAAATATAAATTCCCTTTACGTTGACTATTTAAGGCATCATAATAGACATCACGACTAAATAGTGTCGAATATTCGAATCGGTTGATAAAGGTTGAAAAGTCACCCAGTGCCAAAATGGCCGGATCATTTAGGTCTAAGCGAGCTATAAAATTGAAATAATCACTGGGTAGAGGTTCTTTTAGGAAGGCATTTGTAGGATTGTGCCTTAGGTAATCCTTTCGATACATTTGCATATCCATCAATTGTACTGCGTATATGAGCGCAACATCCGTTTGGATCAGATTTTTTACTTTTGGTGAAAAATCTGATTTTTTTAGCCGTCCGTTTACTTCATTTTGTACCGAATCCCACGCTGTCAAGATTTGCTTTTTTATTGCTGAAATCGGTTGCTCTTTCAAACGGCTTTCCATACCCCGATAAAAGGCACGTTGATTATTTTTCCAATCAAAACCTCTGAACTGCTGATTCTCGGCAGCAAGAGGGCCTTCAAAACCTATTAACGCTAAATTCTCATCTGCTGTAACTCTAAATCGCAAGGCTAGCGTTTGTCCCGGTTCGATATAAAATTTAAATTGGTTATTTTTGAAAATAAGGTAACTCGTTGTCGGGTGCGTGGCCAAGTAGCTCGCCTCAAAACGGCCATCAGGATAAACCTGTATGGTAGTCGGATAATCTTCACGAGTCAACTCATTACTGCTATAAATAATACCACTTGTAAATTCTAGTGCAGGACTATAATCTTCGATAAATCCAATTACACGTACAGTATCAAATTGGAAAAAATTGTTTTTATACGACACTAGATTCTTTTTCACTTTAGCATTAGCCAGCTTTTCCATTATCCAGTCATTTGGATCGATTTTAAGCGGTTTTTCAGCTGATGATTGAGCTGTAGCAAATGATAAAAAGAAGAAAGAAAAAAAAGAAAGTAATGGAAACTTCATAATGAGGCTATTGGTTTCCATAAAGTTAATCATTTTATTTAGACAACAACAAAATAATATCTCCTTTCGTACCCCATATCTACCTAAATGAAAAAGGTATCTTAGTCTTGCCTTTAATCGAGGTGCCAGATTCTCTTTGTACTACATCATTGCCTGAATACCTAACCAATTGTTTTGAATTATGAAACTGCTCAAAACCCATTGTTTCAGCTAATATCGTTGCTACCGTAATCAATCTTACACCTCTTATCGTCAAAACCTTTCTTACATGCTCTTTCAATACATCTTCCTTTTCGATAGCTTTCTTAATTTCTTTCAGGCATCTTTAGATTTCCTTATCTATCTTAGTAATGAGTTTTTTGTTGATCTTGGTAATAAATACTTGGATATCATGTGGCAGTTCTTGCTGTGCCTGATATTGCCAAGTGTTGTCTTTTGTTCCTGAAGCTGAAGATGGTACCGAGTTAGATTCCTGAGTTGCATCGCATCAACTGCATCTGTTTTTTTTCACATTAAGACTAGAGAAATCGTGTTTTCACCTTACATTGGCAATTGTACGGACACCACCAAATTTACTTTTGAGCCCTATGACCTGAATCAATTTGGCGGACTGTTATCCGGCACCAACTGGGTTCGTTACAGGGGTTATAACGTTTTGACTACAGCAGCGGTCGTTCAAGCTGTGACAGCCAACGGACTATCCGCGGATAATAAAACATCTATGCCTTGGTTATTGACCGTGGCGACACCAACTTTTTCGGTAGGCATCAGCTTAAATGATGTTACGGCTTTGATGGGTGCTTTAGGCAGTTATAATGCTTTTGTTCTAAACAGTGGTACCACCAGCGTCATGGTCCAGGAAACCATCACCACTGATCAAATTAATCCGGTGGTCTGGAATACAGTATCTCAGCCGTTAACGACAGGAGGCTCAGCAAGCATCAGCGGTATTGGATTTGTGAAGCGATAAATAGTTTTTAAAAAATCAGCTACTCTACATGCAAGTTGGAATAGCTGATTAACTATAAATTTCAAAACTACTTATTTACAATTGCTCAATTTCTTCATCCTCCCTTTCAAAACTTTTACTCAAAATTTCGTTTATCCTCCACCGTAAATTTACCGATTTCTCCAACTTCAAACTTATATAAAAAAGCAGGAATTATAATTGCGTTCAATAAAATGGAAGCCGCAGTCTCACATATTTTGTGGCCTCAAACTTGCCCCTTAACCAAAGGCAACCTTAAAAACACAACTAATTTTAAGGCAAAAATAATAGATCAAATGTTTTTGGACTGTTATGGATGCGAGTGGATAAAAATCTATATTTTTAAGCTTTAGAATATATGGAAAATAAAAAGATCTCGATAAATGACATTGCGAAACACTTAAATATAGCAAAGTCCACCGTTTCATTGATAATTAACGGAAAAGCTGATGAAAGGCGCATCAGTAAAGAATTACAGGCTAAGGTCTTAGATTATGTCAGGGAGGTTCGTTTTTATCCTCATCACTTAGCTCAAAGTCTCGCAACAGGCCGCAGCAGCAGTATCGGACTTATTGTTGAAGATATTTCGGATTCTTTCTTTGGCCCAATAGCGCTTATGATCGAAAATTTAGCCAAAACGAAAGGTTATCGAATAATGTACAGCAGTACCCTCGGTGATACGAATACAGCCATTGAGATGATCAATTTTTTCAGACGGAGCCATTTAGATGGTTATATTATCGCGCCGACCAAAGGAATAGAAAATATAGTGAAAGAAATGGTCGATGAACATACCCCAATTGTTCTTTTTGACCGGGATCCGGTAGACGGTGTAGATTTCGTCGGAACAAACAACAGGGAAGCAATGACAGAAGCTTGTATGCATCTTTATGACAGAGGCTTTCGGAACATTGGATTCGTTACGCTCGAATCTGCACAGAGCCAGATGCAGGACCGATTATTAGGCTATAAAGAGACGATGGAAAAATTAGCCATTGATCCTAAAGTGGCCTATATATCCTTTGAAAACAAAAAAGCAATAAAACAGCAGCTTATCAAGGATTTTCTTGAAAGCAATCCGGAATTGGATGCGATCATCTTCGCAACCAATTATCTCTGTTTAGCAGGACTGACGGCAATAAATGAGCTAAACACTAGCACGAAAATGAATTTCGGGATTGTCTCCTTTGATGATCATGAAGCCTTTAACCTGATCTCTCCAGCGATCACGGCCATACGCCAGCCGCTGGAAGAACTGAGCAACAACATCATATCACTATTGCTAAAGCAGATAGAGAGACCGATAAGGGACAATCCGAGTCATGTAGTGATACCCTCCGTGATGAAAGAAAGAGGATCATCTGAAAGAAAAACTTAATAATCTCCTCCCGATCGGCCGCAATAACTGATCGACAGAAGATTATTTTAAAAAGAGCGGAATCAGCAATTATTGCACTTTCATTGAAGAAGCCTTATCATTGGCCGTTGGTGTCAATTGAGAAAACAGCGGCGTATCCGTAGTCAGCGCCCAGCTGAGCCCCGCAAAATTCTGGTGTTCATAGATCGTCAATGTAAGCCCATCTGGCACCCTTGCTGAGGATGCCCAATCATTTTCAATACCCCTTGCATTCAGGTCAGCTAAGTTATAAGTTCCTCTCGGCAAGAAAACTCCCTTACCACCATAGTGTGCATCTTTGAAAATACTTACTCCATCGATTTTTAAACGGGCAATAACAGGAAAATGATCAGATGGCAATATTTCTCCCGGATCTTTATGGTACCAATCGACTAACCTGGAGGAAACTGACCATTGACCGGTAACAAAGATATGGTCGATCTGACTATCCCCGCTTGGGCTAATGTTCCATCCATTACCGGTAACACGTAATGCAGGCGACTTAGAACCAGCGATATTCCAGCTTTCTTCTAACCATGACGGACTATTAAGCACACTATATGCGGCAGAATTTTGATTTGCATTTAGGTCGCCCATCAGTACCGCCGGAAGATCGCCGATTTTGTTTTGCATATAGGTCAACAGAAGATTTGCACTGTTAACCTTAGCATCAGCACCCTTATGATCAAAATGCGTATTAAATACATAAAAGATCATTGCCGTCTGTTTATCCTGAAGCTTTATCCAGGTACAGATGCGCTTGTATGCAGCATCCCAGGCTGGTCCGGCCGGAGCTGTAGGTGCTCCAGGCGCCAGCCAAAATGTACCGCTTTCCAAAGCATTAAATTTTGTGTTTTTATAAAATATGGCAGAGTGCTCAGAAGAACTATTTCCTTCTCGTCCTGTGCCCACTTTGCTGTAGCCTTGTAGATCTGAGGCCATATTGTCCATCTGATTTCCTAAAGCTTCCTGAACTCCGACTATATCACAGTCATGTTCCAAGATTCTTTCTTTGACCAAAGATCGCCTGACCGTCCATGCACGGTTTCCCGCATCGGGTGCATCCTGCCGGATATTAAAAGTCATCATGACGTACCCCCCGCTTCCGGCTATTGTTGTTGAACTTTGTACTTCGGTTGGTAAGGACAGCGTTTCGTCAGCCGGTGATGAATTTGTTAAATCTTTCGCACAAGCTGCAAAGATGCAGGTGGACAGAAGTGCCAGCTGCAGTCCATAAATTAATTTTCTCATAATTTATATCTTTTGGTTAACATGAAACAATTACGACTATAGCGTTCACTAAGACTATTTCAGATTAAATGTTCCCACAACTGGATAGTGGTCTGACTCTTTGTCCGCCCAAAATTGAACCGCGTAGTCCTTAACTTCAAAAGCCTGGTGAGGTGCATATATTAACCAGTCACAGGTATATGTAGGCTTTGGAGTCGGTACGGTCCATTCACAATTTGAGATTTGACAAGGCAAAGTAAACCATTTCTGCAAAGCCGGCATCGTCTGCGAATTAGGCCGAGAATTCAAGTCAGCCCCTAAAATGATCGGCTGCTTTAAATTTTTAATTTCCTTCAAAATCTCGTTGATCTGTTTTAAACGGGTGGCATCTTCCTTTTTATAGCCCAGGTGAGTCGTGGCGAAATAAAACTGTTTACCATCCTTTTCCAGCAACGCATATCCAAAAGATCGCGTATCATCCCCATCATCAGCAACCCCCAAATGAATGGACTTTGTTTGCAAAAGCGGATATTTTGAAAGGATAACATTTCCATAGTCTCCTTTCTTCAGGGTGAGCGCATGTGCAAAAAAATAATATTTCATTCCCGTCAACGCCGCTATTTCCTTTGGAAAATCCATCGGATTCACATCGGTATTGCGCTCTACTTCTTGTAGAGAGACTACATCGGGATTGACCTTTCTGATTACCGCTGCAATAGCTTCAATACCCATTTTTCGAGCACTGTAGATGTTGTAGGTCATCGTTTTGATCTCAACTTCACCGCTCAATTTTTGAGCAGAAGTTTCATTCGCGCTTACAGCCACCAGAACAGTGGTGATTAAAGCAAACAGTAGAAGACGCAAGTTTAGATTTCTTGCAATAGACAAAGCTATCATCATGATCCTATTCTTTAATTTAAGTAAGAATTTGGTAAAACATATTTTAGTTATTCTATAACTATTTTTCGAATAACATGATTCCAGGTGTCAGCGACGTACAATGCGCCGTCAGGACCAAATTGCAGGCCTTCGGGTTCATAAAATTTTGCTGATAAAGCGTTTCCGTTCTGGAGGCCATTTGTACCCGCAGTACCCGCGTAAGTAGTTACCGTACCGGTGGTCGTAATTTTTCGAATGCAATGGTTTTTACGATCGGCAACATATAAGTTTCCTTCGTTATCCAGATCCATCTGTGCAGGAGTGTTAAACCGGGCAGATTCTCCATTTCCCACCGCATTCCCCGTTGTATTGGCATTTGGTCCAGCAAGTACCTGTACTGTTCCAAAACTCTTGGTGCTTATGTCATAAGGCACACGATAAACACTGTGTGCATTGTAAGCGCCAGAAATATACATGGTTTGACCATCCTTAGAGAAAATGATGTCCATGATATTCACATTTTTTGAATTGACACCAAACAGTCCCTCCAGACTACCATCGGGTTTTAATCGACATATCTTTCCCCCGGAATATACTCCCACGAATACCTCATCTGTCACTGGGTTAGTTGCGACAGCGGTCAATCCCCCTTGCGCTGACAAAGCCGTCAAATTGTTGTACTTACCTGAAGATTTCGTCATTTTGCCCAGGCCCATGGAGCCATTTGCGTTATTGTCATTAGTAAGAAACAATGTACTCTGATCCATTGAAAAGTCAAAAGCCCGGAGGCGTTCGAACAAAGGACTTTCAGAAGCCTTGAGTAAGGTCGTCACATTGTTATTTGATGCTACACGGAGTGCTGCGAAGTTATCTCGGCTGCTTGCTCCCTCTTCGACAAAATAAAGCGCATTATCCTTGCTCCATTTCAAATATCGTGGCCCCGACAATTTGGCTTGGGCATAGTCCCCATCCATATCGTCCTTGGTACTTCCCAAGTACGTATAGACTACAGTCTGGTAGCCATATTCAAAAGCCTGTTTGTAAATATATTCTTTCCCGCCAATGGTCAATTTGACTTTTCCAGAACCGGCATTCTGTGGAATGCGGGCCGTAATAATACGTCCATTTGAACTCAATACCGTCGCATCCTTATCATTTATGGTCACCTTAATTTTTGTCAGGTCTGTTTCAAAGTTGCTTCCGTACAGCGATATTTCAGTTGCTGATCCTCCGGAGATCGGCGTATACTGTGTAATTTGAGCCCCATCAGTTTTATCAGGGTAAGACATGTCACTGCCTTGATCTTTATTACAGCTCACAACGCCCATGCTGAATGCCATCAATGCCGCAAAGCAGAGGTTTCTGGCACCTGACCGTTTAAAAAAACTAATTATTGTCATGGTTTGTTAGGTAAAAATTTTATGGATTTTTGATCAAAAAGTTTGCAACGACCGGAAAATGATCAGATTGCGAATAAGAACTATAATCAACATCATATGTCTCTGTCACTGCTGCATCTGCTGGCGCATACATCAGATAATCTATAGTTCCATCCGGTTTAGGTGTCCCAGCCGTAAAACCACAATATCCGTTGAGGCAGCCAGGTGTAAACCATTTGGTCAAAACTTTATAGCCCTCTTCTGTCGGTTTGGCATTTAAATCTGCAGACAAGATAATTGGTAACGTAAGGTCTTTGGTATATTGGTGGATAAGATCTATTTGATGGAGTCGATTTGCATTATCGGCCAAATGGTCCAAATGGGTTACGGCGAAATAAAAGTCCTTATTTTCTTTGGTCACCTTAACAGTTCCGAGCGCCCTGATGTATGCATTTGCTTCCGAAGTTACAACATCTAATAAATACGTTTTCGTCTCCTTAAGCGGAAATTTAGATAAGATTAAATTTCCGTATTCTCCTTTCACTAGGTCGCGCGCCTTAACAAAATAATAATAAGGCATGCCCGTGAGTTCCGAAAGCCGCTTACCCGTATCAAAATTCATATTGATGGAGTTAACCTCCACCTCCTGCAGTCCCACCAGTTCGGGATCATTTTTCTTGATCACTTCGGCAATAGCCTCTATGCCCTTTTTTTGTGCTGAATAGATGTTATAAGTCATGGTTTTGACAGATACACCAGTTACAGGCTGCTCTTCAACCTTGGTTTCATTTTTACTACATGATACCAATAAAAAACCTATTATACTTAATGTTATGATTTTTTTCATCAGTGACTCGTTTTTAGTTTTCACTTTGCGTGCTATGTGATCAGTCATTTGCTATCAATTCTATGGTATCACTATAATTGACGACTCCGTTTACAGTCGCACTTACCCTGACGTAGATTTTGTTGCCATTTGCCTTGATCTTGTAAAAGTTTTCGACAAACTGTTTATCATTGGCCAGTTCAAAAACATGCGTACCTTCATCTATTTTGCCTTTAGCAATCTTTGTGACATAATTAGCATTATTTTCATCTACCCGCGGCGTATAGTTCCACATGACAGATACGTTGGTAAACGTAAAGGAGTCGTCCGCCTTATCAACCTTAAATGCTATTTCGACCCGGTTTCTTTCGGAAATAGTCGCCGAAGCCGTAATACGGGAAAAAGGAGTTGCCTTCAAATCGAACTGCGTCTCACCATTGACCGTGGTATAACCTTCACAAACCCCTATAAAAGGGCCATTTACGGCCACCCTGTACTTCCCATTAAACACTTTATTATTGGTATAAGATCCATCTGCATTCGCCCTGAAATCGACAGAAGCAGTCGCCTTTGTGCCTATTTCAAATAAAGAAACGAGCACGCCGCCCGATCCCTCCACAGGCAGCGGAATAGGCTTGTTAGTTTCCATGTCATATATGGTACCGTGCAGTCCGCCATTCGGAGCCTCCATATTATCGATCTCATTTTCACAACTGTTCATAACAGCAATAAGCATAACACCGAGCATAAAAAAAATATTCTTCATACTTATCATAATTGTATACATCTAAATTAATTACCGTAGCCCGGATTCTGAACCAGCTGCGGATTTGTGCTCAAGTCCGTAGGACTGATGCGGATATAGTAGTTTCTTTCCAGAAATAATCTCTTTTGTTTTGGAGGAACTCCAGTTTCAAAAGTATACTTCTTACTTTTGACATTGTACCAAGGATATAACGCTGTACCCCTATAGTTAGTAAGTCCTCCCTGGGATTCATCCAGATGAGCCACGCGCCACCGCTTGAGGTCCCAGAAACGGAGCTTTTCAAAAGCAAGTTCGACCTTACGTTCTTGTCTTACTTTAGCAGTGGATATCGTTGCAAGAGGTTGAATTCCGGCGCGTGCACGAATGTTATTTACAGCCTGAAGAGCTTCTGCATCTTTGCCACCAAGCTCCACGCAGGCCTCAGCAAAATTGAGGTATATCTCACCAAGACGAAATACCACCCAAGGTGTCTCCGAGCGCTTAGCATCAATATTTGTCATATCCGTGAGAGTTTCATCAAAAAACTTACGCATATAAAACCCCGTTTTTGACGCATCCCCAACGTCTGCACCACCATCTTTACCCGAAGTATTGTACCTCACACCATCAATTGTAGCCACATTATCTTTGTCCGGCTGATTCTGCGCCTGATATTTTTGTCCCGAGCCGTTCTGTCCGTTAATTACCCCCCGTATCCATTCGACCTTACTGCCCTTTAAAGGAGCTCCGGGGACGTAGATGGAAGCAAACAATCGCGGGTCTTTCCCGACAAAAAGATCGTAGGGACTATCAAAACTACGAGGTGTCCCATCCGTATTTTTTAAGGCTAATTTACCGGCACTACCATCACTGTATTCAAATGCTTCGACCATTTCGAGCGTAGGTGTTACACCGCATCCCCACCCGTCACCTCGATAGGAAAAAGGAGCATTCATCTTATCCCACATGTGACCTTTTCCCGCTGAAACATTGAATGTTTTCTGAAAGATATATTCCCCGTTATTCCCATTTACACTTTTGGAAAACAGTTCATAGAAGTTCTCTGCTTTGTCGGAATTTTTGTTATAAAGGCTGTAAGTGCCGGCCTCCAGCAATGCTTTTGAAGCATTATAAGATTCCGTAAAATAACGTGTTGCCTCATTGGCTGCTATACCCACATAACCTCGCGTTACTGCCTCGCCACTTAAATTTGCATTTGAACCATATTTAGCGATCGAGCCAGCATACAGCGAAGCACGGGACCATAAGGCAAGGGCTGCACCTTTGGAGGCTCTGTATTTACTTTCTGCAGATCGCGATACCGGAAGTATGTCGCTGATCGCCTTACATTCACTGATAATAAAATCGTAAACTTCCGATTCTTTATTTCTTGGAACCTGTAATGCCGAAAAATCGCCGGGCACATATTCTTGTGGTGTCGTTAGCAAGGGGACACCACCATAGCGTTTAACCAAACCAAAATATTGCATCGCTCGTATCCACCGTGCCTCAGCATCGACTAGGCGCTTCTCCTCTTCGCTCAAGACTGTAGTCTCGCTCAGTTTCTTCAAAAAGTCGTTGGTACGCCGTATCTGCACATATCTAGTCGCAAACGGATCTTCAAATACATAATCACTATACGTATATATCGAATTGGCATTGCTAAATGCATAATCTTTTTGATAAGCTCCTGTGGCTTCATCCGACAAGGATGTCAAATTAAGCAGATTGGATTTCCCGGTAAACCAATCGTCAAATTCATCTAATCTTAATCCTTCATCGTACATGGTGACCAATACAGACTGTATCGCCTGCGGACTTTTCCAGATGAGATCAGAGGTGATAATTCCACTGGTGAGCTCCCGGTCCAGGTAATCGTTACAACTATATAAACTCAGTGTAAATGCACAACTCAGAAGAAGTGGACTGAAATATTTCATTTTCATAGTATAGGGTTTTATAAAACTATATTAATACCAAAATTGAACGTTTTCAATTGTGGATAATAGCGCAATCGGCTTTGATTGCTTTCAGGATCTATATTTTTCAATAACGCATCACTCCCCGTGAAAGTCAGCAGGTTATTGGCATTAAAATAGACTCTGCATCGGTCAATCTTTAAAGACTCTATCCATTTTTTTGGAAGAGAATACCCGACTTCCAATGTTTTTAACCGTAGATAATCCGCTTTATGTAAAGACCATGAGTTATCAGACCGGTTATCCACCTGGCCAGTTACCCGGGCGGCGGGCATCGTGCCAGCAATCCATTCACTATTCGGATCGGCAGGATCTGCCCGATGCCATCTGTCTGTCATAAATGCAAATCCATTGCCGAGCCCCTGTTGAATAAACGGATCAAGGATATCTCCGCTGATGTAAATATCATGACCTGCAGCACCCTGAAAGAATAAGGTCATATCAAATCCTTTATAGTTTGCTCCCAGGTTTAGTCCATAATACATTCTTGGTGTTGCACCATGGCCTATCGGTTCCACATCGTTCCCATCGATGATACCATCGCCATTCACATCTTTGAATTTTAAATCTCCAGGAAGCAGGGATCGATTTCCATTATTATCCTGCACAGGTGAGTTTAAAATATCTTCATAAGATGAAAATTGCCCAACGACCGTCTTCCCCCATCGGATATCCTTATTCCTGTCATTGTTATTGTTCTGCCAGTCATTGTAAAGGTTGGTTGATGCTGCACGTTCAACATAGCCATATCGAATGCGTGTAACGGAAAAATTGGCCGAAACATTATAAGCAAAATCAGCAATTTTATTTTTATGGCCTACCGTCCATTCAAAACCAGTATTGATATCAGAATTTAAATTCTCTTGCGGCATTGACTCGCCGAATGTCGTCGGGAAAGTACCTTGTCTTGTCGCCGGAAGGCCAGAGCGTTCGCGTCTAAACCAGTCGAACTCCGTATTGATCAATCCGTTTTTAAAGGAAGCCTCAAAGCCTAGGTTCATGATATTAGACTCGTACCATGTCAGCCAAGGATTGGCCATTCCACTGCTTCTCAGCCCAGAAGACAAGCCTCCTGTGCCCAGCACATAACTTCCCCCATATACATATCCATCGAGGTATTGGAATGCCGAAAAATCCCCCTCATCGCCCACTTTGGCATATGAACCTCTGATTTTGACATTATCAAAGTGGGGTAAGTTGTCTTTGAAAAATTTCTCTTCCGATATCCGCCAGCCTGCTGACACTCCCGGGAAGAACCCCCATCTGCGGTCGCGCTGAAATTTGTAAGATCCATCATAGCGGAAATTCAGTTCAAGCAGATATTTTCGGTCAAAAGCGTAGTTGAACCGTCCCACTAAACCTGCGTGAGCCGTTTCTACACTTTTGCCGCTTGCATTCTGATTCTCGGTATCCCCTTTACTGATGTCGTCGATGATACCGATGGAAGATTCCCTAAAACCTAATATATCGGTCAAACGGTCATGATAAGCTTCCCATAACAGTAAGCCGCTGACATCATGTTTTTGTCCAAATACACGGTTGTAATTGATCGAATACTGCTGTGTAGGCATATACAGATTTTCCATCTTGGACTCCAGACTTGCCTTTTTTCGTAAAGCAACTTCGGTATATTGATCGTTCGCCTGATTATACTGATAATCGCTCAACGCCTTTTGCCATGTTTTCCATTCGCTGTTCTTATAGTCATAAGCGACCATAGCGCGCAAAGAAAGTCCAGCTACCCAAGGTAGCTTCCAATTTAGATCCACAGACCCATTGAACTCCCTTCTCAGCCGCGACTCATATCCGCTATTTTCGATATAAGAGCTATGTATAGGGTTAGCCATATTTCCGATAGCCTGCCAGTAACTGGGATTATTGTTGGCATAAATGGAATAAATCGGGATAGCCATCTGTGCCTGCGTAAAAAGATCATCACCTCCATAGGGTTTTTCACGGTCCTGTAAACGACCTGTCAATTTAAATCCGACCGTGAAATTTGATGTAAGATTCAGATCTATATTGGAACGTAGATTATACCGTTTAAAGTTCCAGTCATCTGATTTCAAAATCCCCCCTTGATCAACATAGCCAACAGAATTATAATATTTGACCTTATCATTTCCGCCATAGATGCTGACGTTGTGTGAGCTCTGTGGAGCATTGTCACGCACCAAGGAACTCCACCAGTCAGTCCCTTGCGTTCCATTTTTGTAACTATCGAGCTGTTCCTGGCTATAAGCGGGCACCCCCGTGTACGGATTGGAGTTATAAATCGCTTCATTGTACAAGGATGCATATTCGTAGGCATTCATCATGCGGGGGTATCGTGTTACCTGTTGCAGTCCATAATAGCCATTATATTCTACTTTAGTCTTTGAATTGCTTCCTTTTTTTGTCGTCACCAATAAAACGCCATTTGAGCCTTTAAATCCGTATACTGCGGCGGCAGCATCCTTTAAGATAGATATAGATTCAATATCATTAGGATCTACCTGTGCGAAATCCCTTTGTACCCCATCTACAATAACGAGCATACTGCCATACCCGCGTATATCGACCGAAGCACCATCATCCCCCGGAGCACCGCTGCGTTGTACCGCACGGATCCCGGGCAATCGACCTGCCAGCATATTTGTGACGTTTGGCGTCTTTACCTTAATCAGCTCTTCAGCCTGTATGGATGCAACTGAACCTGTTACCGAAGCACGCTTCTGGACCCCGTATCCCACCACAACCACCTCGTTCATCATTGCCACGCTATCCTGTAAAATAATGGATAAGCTCGTTCTGCCCCCCAGCATGATTTCCTGGCTTTTATAGCCAGTGGCAGAGATCAATAGCGTTTCATTAGGTTCTGTTGTAATGGAAAACCTTCCAGTGCCGTCCGTACTGGTTCCGATAGACGGTGTGCGCTTTACTTTCACAGTCGCCCCAGCGATGGGATTGCTGGCAGCATCCATTACTTGTCCAGTTATCTGGACGGGCGCTTTGGCTATGACCATGCGTATAGGATTATTGTCCCATCGCTCATGCCCGTAAGCCGCGGATGTCATTAGTGCGAGCCCTAGCAAACTCACTTTTAAAGCTTTTTTGTAGGGCGCATTCAAATCACGCTGTATCATTCTATAAAATTATTTTGGTTATTATTTTTAATTAAAAAACGTAGACGTTCTTCAATATGGCCATATAGTTAAACTTATTTCTAATTAGGCAGCGGATCTAAAGCAGCTGGCTTATTGGGATCAAAAATGGCTACTCCTACCTTTGAATCAGCACAGCCATAATAGAGAAACCATTTCTGCTTAAAATAAACGAGGCCTTCGATAAACACTGTCCCGTCTACGTATTGACCGCTTTTTTCAAAAGCTTCCATTGGCCGCAGAAAAGGTACGTCCATCCTTGCTAATACTTTTCCCGGGTCTTTGCTATCGAAGAGGACCTGCCCCGCTGAATAAGTACCTTTATTAAACCGCTTATCTCCTTTTTCGGGATGGTTTTTGCCGTTATACAATAGTAGAATTCCTTTATCTGTCAGGATGGCGGGCGGGCCACATTCTGTTAATGAGCTGTCAAAATAACCCGCTCGCGGTGAAATGAACGCTTTGAGTTCACCTTTCTCATCTACAACCGGTTCCCAGTCAAGTAAATTATCCGAAGTAGCACCATATACACCGTGCTCGCCCCAATACATCCAATATTTACCGTTTACTTTAGTAATTATCTGCTTACCATGTTCCAGTTTAGTGACAATCGATGCCGATTTATGCGATCTGTTGACTAGGTCAGGAAGGATGTTCGATTTCTTAAAAATAGGTCCATATTTTGTCCAGTTTTTAAGATCTTTTGAAGTAGCTACCCCCAAGCGAGGTACTTTTCGATTCCATTGCGTATAAAACATCACATAGGTACCATCTTCAGCTTCTGCTATGCGCGGATCCTCGGTGCCACCAGGCCATTCAAATTCACGTTGATTGTCATTTCCAGGATAAAACACAGGCGTATGCTGGCGGTCAAAATGTGTCCCATCAGCACTCGCGGCTAGTCCTAGGCGGGAAGTTCGATGTCCGATTTTCACACCTGTCCTATCTTCAGCCCGATACAGCACATAAATACTATCACCTTTAACAACGGCGGCTGGATTGAAGGTGTCATTATTCTCCCACTGTACGAGTTTTCCAGTCATGGGATCCAAAAATGTTGTGGTGCTATCCGGCTCGATTACAGGGTTTACCCCTGCTGGACGAACGAAACCGCCCATTACCCAATTTGGACCGGAATGTGCTTGTTGTTTTTGCACGCTACAGCTCCAAATAGTTATCAAAGTAGCCATTATAGACAGCGACGTTACTAAATGTGTTTTATGTTTCATATGCTTTAACTTTTTAATTTATATTCTTGTCGAAATTTATTAGAGATCATTTAATAGCCAATTTGATTTAGAAAACCGGTTTTGCAATGCGAAACTAAGAAGTTTATAAATCAATAGCGTTTATTTGTGAGAAATTAACAATTATTTAATATAGGTAATCTTAGTTTATTTCCTCTAATACCTTACCTTTCGTTTCGGGCATAAACAGAATAAACACGAAAGACAGGATGACCATGAGTGCGTAGAATAGGAAAACATAATAACCGCCAAACGTACTGCCCTCTACGATAATGGGAAATACCCAAGATATGATTGCAGCAAATAGCCAATGGGTCGTGCTTCCTAAGGAAGAGCCTTGAGCGCGAACTTCGTTCGGAAAAATCTCGGCCAAAAAAACCCAAATCACAGCACCTTGGGATAAGGCAAAAGATGCGATAAATCCCATAATGTAGAAAAGTAAAAATTGTGCGTTTACGCCTTTTAGACCAAACGCGGCCAATAAAAGAAATAAGAACATACCTACGGCACCTGTCAGCAGCAGTTTTTTCCGCCCAAAACGATCGATGATGCTCATGCCCACCAAGGTGAAGAGCAAATTGGTACCGCCGATAAAAATAGGCTGAAGGTAGGCCAGCTCTGCATTAAAACCAGCCATTTCAAAGATCCGCGGGGCATAATATAAGATCGCATTGATTCCTGTCATTTGATTGAAGAAGGCAAGCAAAACAGCGAAGAGTATCGGTCTGGCATACCTTTTTTGAAAAAGGCTGACATTTTTAGCCGGTGTCTGAGACTGGTTGCCCAACATCTCAGCTTTTATAGCTAGTCTCAAATAACTCGCATGCGCTTTGTCAATCTGTCCCCGTTGCAACAACCATCTGGGGCTTTCGGGAATGAAATTCAATAAAAGCACAAACAATAAGGCAGGAACCGCCATGATACCGAGCATGTATCGCCAGCCGGCAGATTCAACGCTCATAAAGAGAAAATTGGTCAGGTAGGCCGTAAAAATACCCAGCACAATCATAATCTGAAAGGTTCCTGTAAGTTTACCCCGGTCTTTTGCAGGAGCAATTTCAGAGGTATAAACCGGTCCGACCACAGAACTAATCCCAACAGCAAGTCCGCCCAGCAAACGGAAGAGCAGGAAAAGTTCCCATAGGGAAGCTACGGCGCAGCCCAACGCCGAGAGTAAATATAAAGAGGCAACAAAATAAAGCACGGGTTTACGCCCATACCTGTCGGCCATACGCCCGGCGATAATAGCTCCTATAATAGTTCCGATCAAGGAGATGGATACGGTAAGTCCGTGACGGACAGCATCCAGATGCCAGAGTTTCTGTATAATCTGTTCTGCACCCGAGATGACGGCTGTTTCGAAACCAAACAAAAAACCGCCCAAGGATGCGATTAATGTAAATTTCCAAATAGGCTTCATATACTAAATGTCTTAAGGGTTAATCCTAGAAATAAGTTGCGTTCATCAAATGACGCAAGCGCTAATTTCATGTCAAGAGAGGACGCCAGTTTATCAAAAAAGTGAGCGTGAGCTTTGGCAATACTGCCACCAATGATAATGGTATCTGGAGTTAATGGACCAATATATTCTTTAATGAAAGTAATCAGTTCGTTGCTTAAGAAGTCAAAAGCTTCCTTTCTATAAACCTCCAAATGATCCTGTTGTACTAAATCCTTTATATTGTTTACGGGTACCGATCCAAAGACTTTTTTTAAATGGGATAGAATGCCCCGGGTTGAGATCACATCTTCCACGATACCATTAAGGTAAGGCGCCGATCCTAAATTGAGATCTACAATCTTTCCATCCTCGTATAACGAAGAGCCTAATCCTGTTCCTAAGGTCAAGCCTATAATGCGCTTATTTTCCATTTTTTTGTCGACAACCTCCCCCAACAGAAATGCTGCAGCGTCGTTATAAAAGTGGATCGAACTTAGATCAATTCCAGTGATATGCGCAAAAAATGCTTTTAGATTAACGTTTAGTAATGACTGATATTTGTTCATTCCGTCCATTAGGGATATACCGTTTTCGTAATCGAACGGACCAGGGCAAGAGATGAGAATTTCGGATGGCAGGAGCGTGGTTGAACTTAGGGTTTTGTCGATGGTTTGTTTTATTTCTGACAAAATCTGTCCTCTTTCTGCGTTGCTATTTACATTTCCGCGAAAGTAGGATCCGTCCATGACACGTGCAGAAGGCTCACATACGAGACCAGCAGAACAATGGGTACCACCCAAATCGACACATAAAATTATATTTTCGGTATGATGCATGTTATTTTTAAAATTGGTTATCCCTAATGATTAAGCAAAACCGGTTTTGCTTAATTCTGCTAATATAGCACATAAATTTTAAAAACAACTATTTTTTATTTTTTTTGGCGAATATTACAGCTTACTCAAGCTTTGCTCCATTAAAAACCAAAAACAATGTAATTTATTGAAGCACTGATCTATAGCTATCAAAAGAGTCTAGACAAAGCATATTTATGCGGTTTTATTCAATAATGTTCGTCTTTAAACGTAAAAAACCGTCAAAAAATTTTAAATATTGCACTTTTATGCTATATTTGGTATAAAACATATACAAACCGATTTCTAACCGCTATGAATTTTTTATGGAATAGCACAGTATTACCTTGCCCAAGCACCAGGTGCATTAGCAAAACAAATTAAACGAAACTAATCAAACAACAATTTTATTATGAAAAGAAGTATGCTCATACTAGTGAGTTTACTGAGTACGTATGGTGTCGCCCTGGCCCAAAAAATCGTTACCGGTAAAGTCTCTACGACAGATGGATCGGCATTAGGCGGTGTAACAGTTCTCGAAAAAGGGAAAAACACCCAATCCATCACCAACAATAGTGGCATCTACAAGATCACGGTACAAGAAAACGCCACCTTAATTTTTAGACATGTCGGTTATAAACAGATCGAAAAAGCTCTTTCCGGCCAGCAGGTCCTCAACGTCAGCCTATCCGAAAACAGTTCCTCTTTGGACGAAGTCGTTGTCACCGCTTTCGGCATCAAGCGTGATCGTAAAACCCTAGGGTATTCGACCCCTATTGTCGCAGGGTCCGATGTATCCGAAACACAGCGTGAATCGTTTTTCCAGGGCCTCCAAGGTCGCGTACCGGGTCTTTCTATCAATAGTACAAGTGGTATGCCGGGTGCATCTGCACAGATCGTACTGCGTGGCTTTGCCTCTATCTCTGGAGACAATAATGCACTCATTGTAGTCGATGGCGTCCCCATCAACAATTCCACATTAAACGAAAATGATCTCGCCAGCAATGGTGCCAATAGGGATCTAGATTATTCTAATCGCGCCATGGATATTAATCCAGAGGACATCGAAACCTATACCATTCTGAAAGGACCCGAAGCTACAGCTCAGTTTGGGAGCCAAGGTGCCGGCGGCGCTATTTTGATCACCACAAAAAGAGGCAAGGCCGGTAAGTTTACAGTCAATTATTCCTTATCTGGACGCGTTGAAACGGTAAATAAATATCCCGAGCGACAATATGTGTATGCACAGGGTACCAATGGTACGTATTCTGGAACTTCTGTCTACGCTATGGGGCCAAAATATCCTGAAGGAGCTACCCTCTACAAAGACAATGTCAACAATTTTTTCCGCACCGGGTATAACCAAAAGCATAACCTCTCCTTTGAAGGTGGTTCTGAAAAAGTGACCTACCGCTGGTCCAACGAATACAGCAACAATACCGGTATTGTACCAAATACAAGCTATAAACGCTTCTCGACCCGTCTCAACGGAACAGCTAAGTTTAACGAAAAGCTTGAATTCAACACCTCTTTCAATTATATCAATACACAGAACGATAAAGCCCGAAAAGGAAATACAGGTTATTTGATTACACTAATGCGCTTCAACCCGCTGTATGATGTACGCGATTGGATTGACGAAAAAGGGAATCGTGTACTCCACAATTCAGATATTTACAACGAGCTCGACAATCCCTTTTGGGATGTATACCGCAATACCGCTAATGATGACGTAAACCGCATTCTGGCTACTTCCAATATAACGTATCGCGCAACGAACTGGCTAAGTCTAAACGGAATCATCGGCATCGACTTCGCCAACACACTGGGCCAAAGCGTTTACCATCCGCAATCCTACTCCGGGTCTGGATCTTCGACCAATGTACGCAATGGATCCATGAATGTGTATCAAGTTAATGGCCGTGTGCTATCAGGATCATTCATGGCTACGGCAAATACAAAAATCGGCCGTGATATCAGCTTTCGGGCAAACTTGGGAACTGAATTTAAAGATTATAATACCCTCACCAACTCACAGTATGGCGAGGACTTTTACGATCCCAACTTTTACAGCATCAACAACACATTCCCGAGTACACGCCTGGCAAGATCTGTTGCCAATAACTTTCGGACAGTTGGATTTTTGGCACAGGCTGGATTTGGATATCTTGACAACCTGCTGTATCTAAATTTAACCGGACGACTGGATGCAGCCTCCCGAATGATGCCCAATAATCCGTATTTTGGCTATCCATCGGCTTCGTTGGCCTTCAATTTTTCAGACTTGTCTTTCTTCAAAAATAAAGTGCAATGGCTCAGCGACGGAAAATACCGCATCTCTGTGGGAACAACGGGAAAAGCGCCCTTTAAAAGCTATTACACGTTATCTAATCTCGAGCCCAAGCTATCCACAGGTGGTGGATTTGCCTATGGTGTGAATGGCGGAAATCCCGATCTGAAAGCCGAAAAAACCCGCGATTTTGAAACAGGACTCGAATTTGGCTTTTTTAAGCGCCGC
Source organism: Sphingobacterium sp. UBA3519 (assembly GCF_002377215.1). Classification (NCBI taxonomy): domain Bacteria; kingdom Pseudomonadati; phylum Bacteroidota; class Sphingobacteriia; order Sphingobacteriales; family Sphingobacteriaceae; genus Sphingobacterium; species Sphingobacterium sp. UBA3519. The sequence goes on along the minus strand of NZ_DFPI01000019.1, from coordinate 23,525 downwards.
CTTACATTTGATTTCAGCTATTTTAACCGTTTAAGCACCGGGCAGATCATTCTACCACGACTGAGTTATGGCTCAGGCTTCGTTTTACGGATGATGAACGGCGGTGAAGTCAAGACTTACGGTACCGAATTGCAAGTCAACGTCAACCCGATCAAAAAAACCGATTTCAGTTGGGACATGACCTTTAATTTTACCCAGTACAAAGGAAAAGTACTTTCATTAGCGGAAGAATTGCCCGAACTGTATGATTCTGACACCTGGGTACTGAGCGGCGTAAGGTCTTCGGTCATGCCGGGCTATAGTATCGGTACCTTAACTGGAACACAATTTAAGCGAAACGGTCGCGGAGACATTTTGATAAACCCTCAAACCGGTCTACCCATCGCCGGCACCGACAAATATTATCCTATTGGAGATCGTATTCCTGACTTCACGCTGGGCATTGTCAATAAGTTCAACTACAAAGATTTTTACCTCACCTTCTTATGGGACCTCCGCAAAGGTGGCGATGTGCTCAATGGACTGGATTATAGGCTCTATACCTATGGGCAGTCTGTTAAGACGTTAAATCGGGAAAACCCTCGGGTGATTGAGGGGGTACTCGAGGACGGACTCGAAAATACAGCCAATCCAACAACGAACCGTATTGCGGTAACCCCTTATTCAGCTTCAGCCTACTATATGACCAATATAGAACCGCAGATGTTTATCGAGAAAAACATCTATGCATTTAGACTGCGCGATGTTACGCTCCGCTATGCACTTCCCAAGCATCTCACACAGCGTATTTCGCCACAAACTGCATTAAGTGTATTTTTTACCGCTACCGATCTTTTTCTTTTTACGAATTATACAGGACTTGACCCGGAAAGCAATAGTAATACGGCCGGCCTTGGCGGCATCGGCGGATATGGTATAGATTACGGAAACATGGCTAAGCCAAGAGGCTTCAATTTTGGTCTTAACTTGAGATTTTAGGAGGAATATATCATGAAAACAAAACTTTATATACTCATCTTTTCAGTCCTTGCCGGATTGAGCAGTTGTAAAAAATACCTGGACATCAATGAAAATCCGTCCAATCCGCAGCTAGTCAAAGCCGAATTGCTTCTAGCTCCAATTATCTATCAGATGGCCAATGGTTATGCCAATGACCAACGGCAGATGAACAAATTCAATCAAACCATCTTGGGCGCGAGTACAGACGAATCCTCCCGGATCTGGGAACGTCATGGTTTCCCGCAGCAAAGTGATGTTGGCGGTGTGATGTGGCGTATGGTCTATTTTGATCATGGACTCAACCTGCAGCTGATGATCAACGATGCAATAGTCAATCAAAAATATGAATACGCCGCGATCGGCTATGCCGTAAAGGCCTGGGGCTATCAGATGCTCACCGATTACCACGGCCCGATTATTCTCGATGAAGCCTTGCGTACACAGCAGTTATCTTTCAAATATAATGACCAGCCCGAAGTATATGCTAAAGTACGTGTATGGTGTGACTCGGCTTTATATTATCTGGATCAAAAAAGCCCTGTCGATTATAGTGCCAACCTGAATTCAAAAAAAGGCGATAATCTATTTCGGGGAAATATGGACCGCTGGCGAAAGTTTGTCTACGGCTTAAAAGCACTTCAGTACATTCACTTGGTCAACAAACCCGATTTTAAAGAAAAATATGCCGATTCCATTGCCTATTTTGTGGACCGCTCCTTTGATTCGCCGTCCGATGATGCAGGCGTTAAATTTGACGGTGATAAATCGGAAACAGCCAATGTGGTAAGCTCCAGATTTGGTCTTTACACCACATCTTATTATAACAGGGCAGGCAAGCCGATCGTACGCTACCTCACCGGAGGATTGCGCGGTGAACCCATTGAAAACCCGAAAGTATCGACCGATCCACGTCTTTCGCGCATGTTAATGATCAACAATCCGGTTGACAGCATCTACATCGGCGGCGATCCCAATGTATCCAACACAACAGTTCCAAACATCCTTGGAGACGTCAGTAGCGGCGTGGGCAAATTTATCTTTAGGGACGCAGCTGATTTTCCGTTGATGACCTACGCGCAGCTGCAAATGGTCAAGGCCGAAGCCCTATTTATCAAAGGCGATGCCGCAAAGGCCTATGAAGCATACATCAAAGGAATTTATGCACACATAAACTTCGTCAATAAGTACATCAATACCACCAACGAAAAAGTCATCACTTCTGTTGAAGCAGATAACTATATCAAGGGAGGAGAAATACCCCTCTCTGCTGCTGATTTGACCTTAGCAGACATCATGGGACAAAAGTACATTGTGCAATGGGGCTGGGGAGGTCTTGAACAATGGTGTGATTTAAGAAAATATCATTATAACACGGAAATATTCAAGCAGTTTATTCCATTGGCCGGCAGCCAGCTGACTTACAATGATTATTGTTACCGCGTCCGGCCGCGTTATAATTCGGAGTACGTATGGAACGCTTCAGAGCTTGAACGATGGGGCGCCCTAGAGCCGGAGTATGTGATTAAGCCCACCTGGTTTGTCACTTCAACTTATTAACGGATTAAAGAAAAAATTATGAAGAATTTCAAAAAAATAGTATTTCTTGCTTTAGGTGCATTTGCCCTATATTCTTGCGAGAAGTCCATTCAAGACTTTGGAAAAGTAGAGTTTCTCGCCCCCGATGATGTCATTGTGAAGGTAAATATGGCATCTATCTATCCCGATGACCGCTATATGTATGTCAAATTTGATGACCAGCGCGTCACTTCGCTCATCCGGGGACGTGAACCGTTTCCCGGCGGCGGGTACAACACCCGCGGGGACTCCAGACCCGACTTTTTAAAATGGAAGGCCGGCAATGTGAAAGTACAGGTTGCCCTTCCACATAAAACCGATGATGGACGCGACTCCATTATATTGGCCGAATCATCCGTAAACCTTGGTGCCGGCAAGCGCTATACCCTGCATATTACAGATACAGCGCAGAATACGAAAATGATCTTAAATGAAGAGGATCTTTCGCGACCCGACAGTACACAGGCAAAATACCGATTTACCAATCTGATGCCCAATGTCCCGTCCATTGATCTTTATTATGGCGCTGCAGCAACTGGAAGTGCAACTGCTATTGCTGTCCAAGACTCGCTTGTAGCAAAAGATGTAAAATACCTAGAGACCAGCCCCTACTTTCAACTGAACCGTATTGCGACACGGACATGGAAGATCCGCAAAGCCGGATCACCTGTAACAAATGGTACAGTAATCGCCTCTTATAGCAATGCCGGAGCGATACTTGACCGCAGGTCGTATGTTGTTTATGCCTTAGGCTATGATGGATTTACCAGTACCATCATGAAGCCCTATGTTTCATTTTTCTTAGTTCGATAGATATGGAAAGAAAAACAATTTTTAGTTTTGCCCTGCTATGCATATTCTGTATGGGTATAGCTAATTCGTGCAAACAGAGGGATGATTATCCCTCCTTTGATGATAAGGTCGTAGAAAATCCGATCACAGACACAATCCCCAACGATACACAGATGGAGGCGGTCACCAAAAGGATTATGGAACGGACTGACCTCATCAAAACGTTTTTGGTCGATTCATCCGTCAAAGTAACGGATGGACTTACACGCACCCATATACGTTATCTGAATAAGCTCGATCAACGGGTGAGCTTTCAATTGCTAACAGTAGACCTTTCATCCAAAGCGGTATTCCCTTTAATTATGAGTGCATTTGACGATTATTTATATGTTAGTCAGCCAATTGGCGATATGGCAAAGTATAATGAACCGCGGGCGGGGGGGCAGATTCTATCGGCTATCAATGCCGCTTTAGCTACGACCTACTCTTACATTAAAAATGGTCGGCAGATCAATGTATCGACCAGTAATATAAAAACCAAAGAAAAGACCAGACCTTTCTTTGCCATACGCAAAGATGGCTCGCCTTATATTGGTAATTGTCCCGATACCACCAAGTTTGCTTTTGAGCCTTATGATTTGAATCAATTTAGCGGACTTGTATCCGGGACCAACTGGGTTCGTTACCGAGGTTATAACGTTTTGACTACAGCAGCTATTGTTCAAGCGGTAACAGCCATTGGCCTGTCCGCAGACAATAAAACGATGTATGCCTTGGTTGTTGATGGTGGCGACACAAATTTTTCAGTTGGCATCAGTTTAAATGATGTTTCTGCTTTGATGGGTGCTTTAGGCAGTCATGATGCTTTTGTATTAAACAGTGGCACCACCAGTGTTATGGTCCAGAAGACGATCACCAATGACCAATTCAACCCCGTGGTCTGGAATACAGTATCTAAACCCCTAACGGCAGGCGGATCCGCAAGCATCAGTGGTATTGGATTTGTGAAGCGATAAATCGTTTTTAAAAAATCAGCTACTCTACATACAAGTTGGAGTAGCTGATTAAATCGCTACCCTTCGCCATGCCATCTGCTGAACGTTTAGCCATGCCTTGACCCGTCCTAAAATTATTTTTGCGCATGTACTAGACATAGATGAGCATTTACCTGCGTAAAAAATTCGCTTTAAGACAAAATTTTACATCTTCTAAACGATTACAACCAGATAAAACATCATCATACATTACATTCGAAGTAAAAAAACCAAATAAAACACCTACCCGACACAAATAAGTACACATTTGAACAAAAAAAACACCGAATATTAGTAGAAAACTCAAAAATAAAAGACATAATAAATTAAAATATCCATAAAAACTCCTTTTGATCTAAAAAATTAGCAAAAAAAACAGATTAAATTTGAAAAAGAAATAAAAAATCCATATATTTACATCACCTTAATAGGTTTATAATTGGTTATTTGAAGGTTTTCATTCTCCCCGACTGAAAACCTTTTTTTATTTCACATGTTTCCATCAAAAATGTACTTTTTGAGCACTCTCTACAACAAGATACAATCAATCTCCAGCTGATTACCAGAAATATACCCAAGAACCTCATCCCTATAACATAAATTCTCAATATCTAAATATTTCGGTAGTGATGAATAGCCTTCTGGTATGTTTTTTAGCCTAAAGATGGTTTCCTTCTCGTTGGAGGCGAAAGACCCAGAGAAGGCTGTAAACGGCAAAAAATCCTGGGAGGAAATTAATTTTGCCAGTTGTAAACCTTTGACCGCAGCAATGACGATTTTGACCAAAATATAGACCGGAGCACAAAACACAGATTCTGATGTGGTTAAAAAGCTGACGAGTGTCCCGACAAGGGCAGTCAATGCACTGTACAGTAGTCTTTTGACTGGGCTAAATCAGGAGCATCAAAGCTGCGGTACAAGCGATCGCTAAACGGGTTAACGCGATGAAACCGGAAAAAATAGGCGAACTACGGTACCTTTGTTTAGTTCGCTCGACAAATGAATCGTCCCATCGATATGTTCCATGAGATGTTTGACCAACGCCAGTCCGATTCCCGTTCCAGCAACCTTGGCCGTATTACTCGCCCGTTCATTCGTAAGAAAAACCTTCTGCAACTCATCTCCGGGAATTCCAATGCCATTATCCTCGATATAATATACGACCCCCTTGTCAGCTTTTTCACTGTAAATATGCAAAAAAGCTTCTCCTGATTTTTTTGCATATTTTACGGCATTACCAATGAGATTGATAAAGACCTGATAAACGATTCCACCATCCGTATACAAAGGAAATAGATCTCCTAATACGAATTCCATGTGTTTGTCGGGATATACCAGTTTAATTTCATCAATACAATTGCCTATTTTTTTATCCATTGCCACACACGCAACTTCTTTCTCGGCACGGCGTATCTTGCCAAGCTGCAATGTCTGATTTATAATACTTTCTATATTTTGAATAGATGCCGCAAAGGTTTCAAACCATTTTTTACTTACCTTAACGGAAACACCCACATTTTTACTCAGAAAACTATTCCCAATTTTCAAAACAGACAATGGATTTTTCAGATCATGTGCCAATGTGCTGGCGAGCACGTCCAATTCGCGGCTAAACATAAGCTGCTCTTGCTTTTCTTTCACATTTTTGTAAGCAAGATGCCGGCCCGTTACATCACTTACAGTATGCATAATAGCATAGGTTTTCCCATCCTCGTCAAGCAATGGTCTATATTCAAAATTAAAATATCGCAGTATTTTCGTGCCATCATGAACAATATAAGCGGGTGTATCCTCAGCCTGATAGACAATTCCTGTTTTCCATACATTTTTCAAAATGGATGAAAAACCTTCTTCCTTAAAATTTGGAAAGCATGCACAAAAACTACGCCCCAGGATGGAGCGATCCACACACCAGATATCCAGCATCCCTTGGCTAACAAAAGCAATATTTAGCTCTTTGCTATCAAAAATTGCGATCGCACTAGGGCACTGCTCCAAAACAGACATCAGAAAATTAGCTGCAATTTTCATATACGCTAATATAATTATTTTATTTTTACAGCTGATAAAATAGTGCCAAAATCCTTGCTCCATTTCGAGGAGCTGTTTTAGTGATTAAAACTAGTCGTTGAGATTACTTATCCAGTTATTAGCCACCCCATAATCTGTAGGATTTTCCGTAGATTCAATAGAGAGCGTCCCCCCTTTTTTGAGCTCATCGTGTGTTATCCATAAACGCCCTAAATCCTTACCATTGAGCAGGATTGATTTAATATAACGCTTTTTGTCACTCGCATTCGGCACCTCAATGACCAGCGGATTTGAACCATTACCTAGAATAATCCGTTCAAAAAAAGGTACGCTAACATAGAAAATAGGCTCACCGATCAAGGGTTGTTGCAATCCGATGGCCGAAAGTACCCACCAGCTGGACATCGCGCCGGCATCGTCGTCCATCGTCCGCACAAAAGCCTTGGGCTCATTTTTATAAATCCGATCGATATGTGCTCCGATTCCTCGGCTATTGTCGTTGAAATAATATTGAATGGTGGTATCCAAAGCGATGCGATGTATCCATTCTTGATAACGCCAAGGCGACTTGCTCGCATTATACAAAGTCAGTGATTGCATGTCCGGTTCATTTGCCCTGTTGAAATAATAGCCGTCATAAAATTCATCTAGTTCCCGCAGAAAGTCTTCCTCGCCACCTGCGAGCTGCTTTAATCCAGCGACATCGAAGGGTACATTCCATCGATATTGCCTGATTGTGCCTTGATACATATCACGCGCAGACATACGATCTACATCCCGTTTTGTCAGATCTTTAAAATCTTTATTCCAAATAGTTCGATATGACTTTGCCCGTCCCAGGTAGGTCTTGCGCTCCTGCGGAAAAAGTTTGGCCATTGCCCACATATCATAACATGCTTCAAGGTATTTGTCCGGTTTCTTAAAATCAAAGCGGGCGGTATCACCTACCAAGGAGTCTCTAATACCAGCAAGATCAACCTCATATCCCTTTCTGACCGCATCCAGCAGGATCACTGCGGCATGCTCTGTCCGGACTGAATTGGCAGGTTCATGCGGGCCAGCAAAATCATATTTCCCATAACGATAAAGGTCGGCTATAGACGTGATGATGCCTTGATACATATGGGGATCTAGCAATTCCAGAAGTGGTAATTGTGTTTTGTAATTGTCCCAGATGGCCCAGCCGTGGTAACGTTTCTCTTTTGAACGATGCATTTTTCCGTCTGTTCCCCAAAAATCGCCCTGCGAGTTGCTGATACTATAGGGAGATTGCAAACTGCGATATAGTAAGGAATAAAAAAGATCTACTTTATCCGGATCGCCCTTTACTTTGAGCCCTGAAAGGGAATTTTTCCAGCGATCAGCCGCGCGTTTTTTTATGGTCTCAAAATCTAGCTTAGCGTATGCTGAGATCGCCATTTTTGCATCATTTTTACTCACAGCCGAAAAAGCGATATTAATATCTGCGACTAAAGCTTCCTCTTTTAGATCCACCCATATCTTATTTCCTTCTTTTCGCCATCCCCTGGCTTTAGGAATCTCCAACGCATAATAAATAGTATAGACACCAACATGGCAGGTCGTTTTCGCACGCATTTTACCTACAAGGAGATTACCCGCTTGAATAAATTCATTGTCAACAAAAGCGCCATTGAAAGCATGTTCCAAATCAATAAAAAAACCTTTTCTCCCCGCGGGAAAGCGATAGTGTTCCCGGCCAAAATCATTATCAACAGCGACTTCAACTTGAATGCCTTCTGCTGTATTTACCGTATAATAACCCGGGCTGGCCTGCTCAATGACTTTATTCAAAGGTTTTGTATCATTTTCTATAAATGGTTTAATCAGGATCAATCCTCCACTGCCCATACAGCCCACCCCCTCCAGGCGATTGTGGGTAAACCCCTTAATTTCCTTGGCCAGATACTCGTATCCTGTATGCGTTGTAGGATTAGTATAAGGTACGATACTCAATTGGTGAAAAGGAGAGGACGCTGCCGGCGAAAGCTGGCCATGGTCACCGGAAGATCCTAAGAAGACATTCACGCGTTCGGTTTGCGCTCCAGCAGCAGCTGAGTAACAGAGGAGCAAAGTAAGCAGCAGCTTTTTCATGTAAAGTCTATTAATTTTTTAATTCTGCTTTCAAGCAGTATAATCCGATTAAACAAATCCCGATTTAATTACTAAAGCACTTTGAAACCAGTTCTTTATGCCGCACTTTTGAGACTAGCTAACGGGATAGCTAAACATATGCAAGCAAAAATACGATCTTTCTTATTCTTTTTTAGTGTACTGCTAATGAATTTCCAATTTAATAGTGCAGCTGCACAATCCCTGCAGTTGGACAGCTCATCTCAAATTGCATTTATTTTCCTACTTAACGTATAACTGTTAAGAAGGACTAACGAATATAAACGACCTACATCTACTACATATAAAACCCTGCTCCCAAAAAGAAGCAGGGCTTTTAAGTTCTATTTCTTCCTGAACATACGATGTAACAACCGGCTCAACAAAAAGCTGACGAGTGTCCCGACAAGGGCAGTTAATGCACTGTACAGTAGTCCTCCTATTGAAAACGATGCCCAGACGCCACAAATAGAGCCGCCAATGGTAGAAAGTTTAACATCACTCCAGCGCATCCGTCCCCCCTTCCTTAAGAATTCCGGCAACTGTTTTCTTATCCTTATCCCGATCAACCTCCTGTCGGCTGTTATCCGGCACGTCCGCAGAAAAAGCTTTGTCCCCTGTCACTGATTCGTCCTTATCTTTTTCTAGGACAGATTCTACAATACCAAGCCCGAGCGCGATATATTTAGCGATATTCAACGCCTTATTTGGCAACTTAACAGGCGCCAGCAGGATCACCTGTAGGACCTTTGTAATTTTATCTATGATTTTTTTCATATTTCGTTTGTATTTAACTCGCGTTAGGCTGTAAACTTGTTCTCGATCGTTAAGGTGACTTGCCCCATTTTTACCTGTTCAATAATTGTCTCATACAACTGTTTATAGGCTTCGGCCGACTGATAGACACCCCAATCGTCATTACTTTTATGAAAATAGGTTCCGACCAGCAGGCAGCCTTCCGTATCTTCATGCGTATTGCCGATATGAATATAAACGAGACTGAAATTGGGGATAGCACTAATTTCGATCATCCCCTCGTGCATATCCGGAAAGCGCTTTTTGTAAGCGGTATTCATCCCGCCCTTCCTGTTGATCCCGAGTTTGTAGGTTCCCGCAGGAATAGCTGTCCGGCCTTTTATCTTTACATCGCGCACGGTGTCTTCAAGACCATAACACTGGAAAGTTCCGTTGATGTAGAGTTCGGACAGGGTACTCTTATTCCCCTGCCGAACACGTTTGAGTGTCAGTTCCATACGTTACGGATTGCCATATACTAATTCATAGGTATATTCATGCCCGGGCGTATCCGTTAGGGTTACCCGGTACTTCGCGTTTTCGAAATTCGAATTATCGGCCTGCACCTGGTACATCCAGGATACCCCTTGTCCGTCCATGTCCTGCGCCATCCCTACTTCCAGTTCCAAGTCATTTGCATCGAAAATTCCGACCTGTACTTTCACCACCTTCATCACATCCTTTACCATAAATAAAATCTGATCCATGGCATTGCCTTGGTATCCACTATCGTCCCAACGACGAATGACCGGTGCCGTAAAGTAATCTTTAAAGGCTACATTGAAGGCGGTCTGGTTGATATTAGCCTTGGCCTGATAGGCCGCCTTTAGGTCAGGATCCTGTATCGCCGTACGAGCGTATAACGAAGCATCCATAAAGCGATTTTGTACATCAAGCTGTTTAACTGTGGGTGCTTTTTTATTTTGAAAAGTCGGTCTGCGGGCGATGATTGTCTGATCGCCACGTTGCCGAAATACGAGCATCTTGCCTACTGTCCCTGATGCTCCCTCCATGACGACATTACCTTTTGATTTTGCCATTACTTGTGTTTTTAATGTTAAATAATCTGTTGACTGTCACAACAAAGGGCGCCCATCATTGCGTTGACGATACAAATATGCACTCGAAAGCAAGCGATGTCAATAGCTACAGCTAACTGCGGTGAAATACGGTAGAATACGATGGAAAACGGTTAAATACGACACCTGCACATGGGTTATCCTTGAGCTTAACAAGGGCTAAGGTAGGGTGATCGTTTAGTCGAGGTAGTGTGTTTCTTGTGTCAAGCTAGAGTGAAGCGTAAAATTGCCCAGATCCGGCACTTCTAAAATCCGGGCAATTGTCTCTTCCACGCTACTTGTACTTTTTGGGATTTGCCTTAATATAGGCAATGATTTCATTTTTAAAGTAATAATCCTTACCGTCCAGATTGTAGCCCGGGAGCTGGGGTTTGATCTGCCCCAATTTGGTATCCCTGATATGCAGTAATTCTTTTATATCGGTATTATCCAATAGTTCGGACGTTGAATTGATCAGGTTTTGGCTTACCTGGCGCGCTTCCTTGGCGATCACCTGCACCGCCTGTACGAGCGCGCGTAGTTCGGATCTTACTTCTTCAAAAAATTTTTCCATCATCTTAGTTTATTTTGACTATCATTCGGTTTATTAATTCAGTTTAATTCATCCCTACTATCCGTCTGCTCATTCGATCACGTGCAGCTTCTGCCGGAGTTCCTTGATATAGCTGCGGGTCACGGCGAACGAGCGCTGAGGGCCCTCGCTCATCACAATTTTACGCTTCAAAAAGGAAACAATAAAGTTCATATTGACTAGGGTCGATTGATCCACCTGAACAAATTCGGTTGCCGGTAGAAAATCAACAATCTCTTTTATGGTCTTTTTTGCCTTTCGCGGCACTGGTTTGCCAAACCCATCCAATCTCATATTTCTTTCGAAAAAAGCCAGCTCATTGTCCCCTTTCACTTTCTGCACGAAGTAAATATCACTGAACTGTACCCTTTGACACATTTTATCGGTCATTTCGATAAAGGCGAATTCAGGCTGTGGCACACATTTAAGATTGATCGGAACAGCCAAACGGCGAAACGCATTTTCTAGCGCTCTGTAGACCATCGGAAACGTAGCCGGTTTGGGCATAAAGTCCGCCGCATCCAAATGATAAGAGCGCAGCGAAAACGCTTCATGCTCTGTCACAAATACGACCTCAGGTCTTTTCTTGGCATCGATAGACTGGTAAAGATCCATTCCATTGAGCAAGGTATCGTCGGCCCTTTGGTCCAGCACAACATCCATAAAAATTACATCATACTTGCCGGAGTTGATTTTCCGTAAGGCATCTTTTTTATTATCCGCCACATCGATAAGGAGGTCCAAATCTGTTTCTTCTAAAAGAGTTTTTAATTTTTCAGCATCAGGTCGAAAATCTTCAACGATAAGAATAGGGATTATTGGCATATGGCATTATTTTATAAAATACTCAGTTAAATCGCTTTTCGGTAGTTTTGGAGCAGCGTAAGCTGGACGCTGAAAATAGTATTTTGTTCGCGATATTCAATCCGATATGTTCCGGGCAATACCGCATCAAATAATTCCTGCAGCAACTTATTGCCCACCCCAGTATGTCCCGGTGAGCGCTTGCCGCTGACATAATTGATCATCTGGAAATGCAACTGACCATCTACCCGCGTCCATTCCATGATAATTTGACCCTGTGCTCCCCGAGGACTATAGTTCAGGGCATTTTCAAACCACGAGAGCATGGATGCAGCAATGATAGAGCGGCTCCAATCGGTCGCAAAGAGGACTTCTTCCCCCTTAAATAGCATCAGGCGGTCTGTAAAACAGGAAGCCATCACCTTGAGCTGCTTCCATTCTTCGGCAATAGCTACTTTGACTTTCCGGTTTGCCGTCACTGCAATGATGTATCGAAATAGTTCCAGTGTATCGTTTCGGTGCAGCAATTTGTTATGCTGCACGATCTTGATCCATTCTTTCACGAAATGCTTAGAGAGACGTCCCGCCAGCCTGCCGGCATCCAATTCCATGGTGAGCAATTGAAACCTTAGCCAATAGGAACAATTTCTAAAAACGCTGTGTACAATTAAGGCTGTCCCCAGTACCAATAAATTGCCTACCATGATCCGATTGTGGAATTGCATCAAATGATAATCCGTCAGTTTTCCGGCAAATGAAATGCCGTGAGCAGGAAGCCACGAGTAGGTATAATCCACCCAGAAATCTATACTCAGGTATTGCCAGCAGCCCAGCACAAGCAGTATGACCAGTTTAAGATAAATAGAACTTAACTGCAATAAATTTACCGCCAGCCAATACATCGCGAATGAAAACAAGTATGGTCCGGTTAAGGCCAACAGATGTCGCATGGTCAATCGATGCCAAACCTGAATATTCAATTTGAACAGCAGCAGCAGCAAGAATCCTGTTCCGATAAAAAATAAGATGTATCTCCGCGTGAAAAACTGGGTTATTTTGGTCCGTCTATCTTCCATTATATCCTATTTTAAACGTTGGCTAAATTGTTTTTTCTATAATTGGTGTACTTTGAACACTTAAATTACAAAAAACAAAGCGTAAAGAATAAATTAATTAAAAATAATATTTCGTCAAAAGGAAACACCATCCCTATCAAGAAATTATACATCAACTCACTTACTTCATTTCATAATTTTTACCCTTTTAGCAAATTACCCGTTTTTAGTTCGAAAAATTGACGATTTTTCACGTCGAAAAAAAAGGCACGTTCTTGTAAATATATAGGCATTACCCACGTGAGTGCATCTTGTGAAACGACCTTTCTCTCTTTAAGATCCGGATGATAAAAATGAATCAAGGGCCAGTTTTCCCATGCTGTCCATTCCTTCATGACAATGCGGTTTATCGCCCTGTTTAATTTTCCCTTGAACCTCTTCATAAACCCATCAGGTTGCTCCGCTCTTTTACAGCGCAGCCCTTTTGATAAAGCCAGATTCCACAGGCCATTGTTCTCATTTTTTTCCATCAGCAGAAAAGAGAGGGGAATATGAAACCGGAAGGCAAGCTCGGCGATACTCGCGTGGAAATACAGTCCACTAGCTGCGACGGGGACCTTAAGCAAAGATCGGGTCCCTTTAGCAGCCAAGCGATTCACCCCTTCGTCCGCGTCAAGGTATACCAGCACCAAACGCTTTTCATTTAGGTCCGAAAGTATATTTTTGAGCACTGTACGTCTTGAAGCATCGATATAGCGCAGGCTATCTGCTTCGAAATTGTTTAGCTGCATCAGGAGTTCAGTCTCTTTTTGTTCCTTTTTAATGATACCGGGCGAAGCTAGTACAGAGATTTTATAGCCTGCCGCAAGCAGATAGCGCGGTATCAGACGGTATGGGCCATAATGGAAAGAGATGAAAATCCCGCTAAGATCAGTTGGAAGCATTTCAAGACAAGAGGCGTCCAGCATTCGGTCCAGTTGGACGGGTTGCAGCATCTTGGCAAAAGACTTTCGGTAAGCGCTCCATCTCAGGTAATTTATTTCAAGATCTTCTACCGTAAATTCCGGAAAAAAATTCCATACGTTGGCAAACCAAAACGGTTTGGTCAATTGATTATTGTTCATTTAAATTGTGGTCTAGAAAAATTAGGTTATTATTCAATCAGTGAACAGCATCGCCTTCCGACGGAAAGCGATGCTGAATTAGCGTTAAGGTATTTCTACCCAGCATTTTTCATCGTCAACGACATCTCCCATTTCCGGAAATAGCTGCATCATCTGAGGCAAAGTTAACCCCAGTTCGACGATCTGATCACTTGTCTGTATATTGTCGTTCATGTTTGAATTGAATTAAACATCGGCCTGCAACGATACGGGTCAGGCCACTCCCGCTGGCTGTACAGCACTAAAATTGTATTAGCTAACGATCAAATGTGGCTGAAATCTTTCAAAAAAAGGAAAAGAATGATAGGTTACAAAAAAAGAAGGCATATTGACAATGACTGACGAAGGAACAGAAAAAGAGGTCAGATATCCTTGTTTTTGTGCATGATTTCCTCAGAAATAGGTCATCTATCATTTTTTTAGGTATTTCTCAGTCCTCGATTTTACTTTTATAAACATGGATTGAGCCCTTTATAAAACCCGATTGACTGTATATCCAATGATCAAAACTTTTCATTTTATATTGCCCGAGGTGCCCCAGTTTTCCAGACAAGTAAGAGCATTTTTGCCCAAGCTTCCCGATTCACAGTTACAGCGCTATGAGGATGCGAGCATCCAATTGCTAGAAGAATATATTGATTACCATAGCGTCATATTTTATCGCGTGCAGGCCCACGTGCAAAGAACGCTTCAATTGTCCCTGCAAACCGATAAATCCGATTATCATCTGCTGTATAATAGGTATTCCGTTTCGACCATTAACATAGAACATTCAGCAAATAATAGTCACGTGCAGTTGCCTTCTGGATATGATACTTATGCCTACATTCCCAAAGGGAAGATGCAAATTCTTCTGATGCAGGGAGAATATTTGATCTACGGAGTTCTGGTCGATATAGGGTATATACGATCAGCCATATTTAAAGAAGACCATTTCCTCTTTAAATTCAGTACAGCACATCTACGCGACAAAAAGCGACTTTACCAAAGTGTAATATGGCCAATCAAAGAAAAGACAAGCTATCAGCTTTCTAGAATTGAAGAGCATTTTTTCAATTATCATAAAGACAATGAAGCTATGGCTGTAAAACTTGTCTATGACCTATTTGATATCGCCATTTATAAAAATTTTGAACACTATGAAAAGATAGATCCCGATCAATTCCTAGCCGAAAGGGCCGAACAAATGATCCGGGATCAGGTGATGCAGACATTTAGCACTTGTTCGATACAGGCTATTGCCGACCAGCTACAGATTGACATTAGTAAATTGGATAAGTTGTACAAAACCGTCTATGGTGAGACTCCCAGACAGACCTGGAACACGCTTATAATTCAAAAAGCAAAAGATCTACTTCTTGCAGGGCATTCGGTCAAGGAAGTTTCAAACTATTGCGGCTATGGGTCCCAGCAGAATTTTTCAGTTTTTTTTCGGAAACAGACGGGCATCTGCCCGAGCGCTTATAAATAAACAAACATTCCTATCCATCCCACCATATTTGGCATTTGCCCCTGAAATTAGACCTCTCGTCCCAAAAATGAGCGCTACCATTCAGTAATAGAAATACAACCTCAAAGAAGAGACCGGGCGCCATCGCACAAAAAATCATACGACGAGCTCCCCAAAAGTCATACATCTTAAGCTGATCACTGCAGTAACTTTGGTATAAGATAACAGATCGGAGGACAGGGAGATGCCCAGCCGGTCAATAGGAAACACCTCCACGGCCGATCCAGGAGGATAATAAGGATAAGCGACAAGGATAAACTTAAACACATAAAAAAATGAAAAAAATTGCAAAACGAAGCATTGGCGCCATGAGTATTGGTGTGATGACATTTGGAATCGTACTAGGCGTAAATGCGTTGACAAAAAAAACTGAACTTAAAATAGAGAAAACCGAACCTGAACTTAAAGAATGGCATTTCGATGGGGCGACCAACCCTTCGAACAATGATGTTAGCGATGCCACACAATATTCAGAAGGTAAAAGTTCAACATGCCCGGGTCTAGCACAAACGGCTTGTAACTTAAATGCTCCCGAGACAAGTCCAAGCTCAGGTGTTATAGATCTTAATTATATGGTACCAGGAACAAGTCAAACTGTCCAGCAACGTATCCAATCAGCCATTTCATCAAGTACACCAAATGAGACCGTTGAATCCTTTCGTGCCAATTAGTGAGAACAAATGATCGAAACGTTTGTAAACAGGGCTGTCCAAATTACGTGGATAGCCCTGATTCTTTAAAGTGGATTCTGCTGCATACCGGAAAGCTGGACTACATCCTCTGGGAGCTGAAATGTGAATCGCTGGTCATTAGCAGGCAACTGAAAAGTCTTCTCCCCCCCTTCAAAAGAAAGATTTCTCTTTAAATCTTTTTTAAAACGCTGATCAAAATTTAGCCTTCTAATATCGGTCCAGCGCAATCCCCTAAATAAAAGTTCTTTCCGTCGCTCGTCGAGTATATAGCGTAAGATTGCATCCTGTCCATGTATTGTTTCAGGAAAGGTAAAACCATTGCGATACCTTTTATCCAGTAACAATTTCAATGTTGCTTTAGCCAATTCAAGCTGACCTTGTCGGGCCAGACATTCAGCTTTGATGAGATAAAGCTCATCTGTTGCAATACCATTAAAAAAGACCGAATTATAAAATCCGACATAGCTACCTTTGAAAGCAGCAGTTCCGTCCGATTTAAGGTTAAAAAATAAGAGTTTTCGGAGGTCGTCATCCAAATAGCTGCGATATAATGCCGTATCAACATTCGCAATACTTGGGTCTATTGCAAAGACCGTCGCATTATAACTTAAAAATATCGTCTCCGGGTTCAAGATCTCAAAAGGAGTCGCACTTTGAAAACTTCTATCCTTATAATCCATAAGAGCAGCATTTAAAGTGAGTGCACGGTCTGAGTAAACAAACGATTTGTCGTAAGCCCCCATCGTTAAGTAAAGTCGTCCAAGCATCGCCAAGCTAGCCAATTTAGAAGGTCGCATCGCAATTTCGGCCCGGTCCGGCAACAGTTCGACAGACGCCAGCAAATCTTTCTCTATTTGGACATAGGTTTCTTCTAGAGTAGACCTAAACGATCTTTCTTCAAAGTCCGGAGACAGTCTTAATGCCAATCCCAGATTCATCCTATTATGTTCGGCATCGCCACCTTTATAAGCTGGACAGTATACCTGAGCCAATTGATAAAAAGCATACGCACGAAAAAAAAGCGCTGCTCCTTTGATAGAGTTATACGTTTCCTTATTGCGGTCATCCATTTTCTTTAATTGGTCCAATACCGTATTGGCATTAAAAACTACGCGGTATATATTGGAGTAATTCATATTTCTTTCCGCTATTGTGAAGTAAGCATAGGGCTGCCAAGTATAAGCATGCTTTTCTAACTCGGAGAGCGCATTATAGGAAGCACCAGAAATATAAAAATCATCTGTGCCCACTTCTGCCAATCCAGACCCCATATACACATTCATTATATTATTGTTATCCAGCAAAGCTTGTAAAGCGGACAACGAATTGGGAATCACTAATGAGCTTTCCGCCTTTTTATCCAAAAATTTATTACAGGATAGCAAAAATAGCATTGACACACAACAGCATATAGCCCTTGCAATTCTTGACCAACAACATATCATTTTCATTTTTGTAAGTTTAAATTAATACCTATTGCATAAATACGACTGGGTGGCGTAGCAAAATAATCTGGGTCCAACCCTTTTTTATTGGCCCGCCATAATATCCCCACATTATTGACCGATGCCGTCAAACGCACGGGAAGCTTACTAAGACCATAGCTCAGTTGGATGTCTTGCAGCCTGATTACATCCCCTTTTAAGACATTCGCTTCGGAGTACCGGTAAAACCGGTCCCGATTCGCATCTCCGGGATAGATCATAGATGGTACAGTCGTCCACTGTTCGTCGCCAGGCTGCTGCCATCGGTCGTAATAATCGCTATGACCACCCATGGTGATGGAAGTGCCCGCATAGCTCACTGTATTTTTCTTAAAGTAATATCCAAATTTGTAGTTAATCGAGAAAGTCACTGATAATGATTTCCATGCAATCAAACCTCTAAAAAAGCCATAACATTTAGGCAGTGCATTTCCATAATACCTCATATACTGGAGCGAATCGTTCATCATTTTGGCATAGGATTTAGAAAGATCACCATGTAGATAACCCTGCGGGTCGCCATTTTCAGGATCTAACCCCGCAAATCGGTAAGCAAAAATAGGATACATCTCTTTTCCGATAATCGGATTAATTATTCCGCCATTATTTTCTACATATACGGAAGAAGAATATAGTGCTCCTTTATAATCTTTGACTACACTACTAGACTTAGAAAGTCCTACCGTCGCACGCCATTGCAGCCGGCTTGACCCCAAAGATGAAATTTCGATTTTGGCATCGAAACCTTTACCCCTGATTTTACCGATGTTGCGTTGTACCTCTGCAAATCCTGTCGTCGGATCGATCTGATCCGGTGCTATCAGATCAAGAGACCATTTGTCGTACCATTCGAATGATCCTGAAATTCTATTCTTAAGAATAGTGAAATCTACTCCATTATTCCAGGTCCGCACCTCTTCCCACTTTAAGTTGGGGTTCGGCGGAATGGAGATAATTCCAAAGGGATAATTTGTATAATTAGCGGCACTAGAATAGGTCATGATTGGATCACGTGTTGCGCCTACGCTGATATTACCGCTTGTACCATAAGTACTTCGAATACGCAGGCTATTCAACCATGTGTAGCTTTTCAGGAATGACTCCTTTGATAAATTCCAGGCTACTCCCGCTGACCACAGTGGATTCCAGCGCTCGTTGGTCACTACGCCAAACTTGTTACTGCCATCCTTACGCATGGATGCGGTTACGATATATTTCCCTCTATATGCATACGCCGCATTCCCATATATAGATATAAATCGTTGCACACCCGAGCTATTCGATCCACTATAGGGGATATAAGCATTATTATACAAATTATCATACGTTGGATAAGCATTGACATAGTCCACTTTCTTCACGGTCAGCACATCCGTATCCAGTCCATAATTACGGTACGAGTTGCCCTGCGATTGGCGGTCGCTCCATTCAGATCCGATGAGGAAGTTTAGTTTGTGAGTATCATTCCAGTTTTTATCATAATTTAGCTGTGCCCGTACACGATGCCCGATCATCTCACTGTATGATCGGTCCTCAATAGCACCTTTGGGAACAATATACTTTACCGTTCCATCCTGAGCCACCTGCGTAAATTTATTGATGATATCACGAGCAAAGAAACTATTTTCCCCGTATAGCGCCCGCCCTTTGGACTTTTGGGATTCAAGTCCATAAATTAGCTGCATATTTAACCCTCCTATCAGTTTGTATGTTGTGGTTAGATTTGCGGCCATATGAGCAATATTGCCCCGAGATTGACTCTGTGCAAGATCATCATAAGGATTTAGTCTCCAGTCCATCAGTTTACTTCCAGCCAGGCTCTTTACGTAGTCTGGGTTTAATAAATAAGGCAGTGTGATACCATTGCCACTATCGTCAAAAAGTCTTGTATATGGATAAGTGACGTAATTACTTATTCCGAGTGAAGACCTCAAAGTCTTGGTGGCGTAAGAAAGATCCGCCTGGATTTGCAGGCGGCTTCCAATCCGAAAAACATTATTCTGTCTCAAGCTTATGCGGTCATCACTTTTCATTAACTCATTTGCTAGGGATCTATCCCATCCAACGGAAAGACTATGGTCAGATCGTGGTGAGCCACTATTTATACGCAGGTAATGCTGCTGTAGGCCGCCCCAGCGAAAAAACCGTTCCCTGTCTTTACGCACATCCTGATCCCTCAGGCCATCGATATACTGCATTGCTGACTCATGAGAAATAACGCCTGTCTTGGCTTTTTGCAGCATGTTGACTACTGGCGATGGAATAATCTTTCTTAGTGAAAGCGGATTAGTAAAGAGATTATTATAATACCCCTTATCAAATAGCATCATTTCCACATCGATGGCGTCGGTAGCTTTTACGACCGGCGTATAATAAAGATCTTCAGGGGCCTGAAGAGTCCAATTGGAAGAAAAGGTGGCCTGAAACCCATTACTTGCTTTTTTCGTAGTGATCACGATAACACCATTGCCGGCTCTAGCTCCCCAGATCGAAGTGGCAGCCGCATCTTTGAGCAAGGTGACAGATTCGACATCATTAGGGTTAATCTGATCCAGAGAGCCTTCATATGGAAAATTGTCTACGACAATCAATGGCGCTATGCTAGCCCCTGAAAACGAATTTAGACCACGAATATTCAGTTGTGCATTTTTAGTTCGATTATCAAACTGTAATCCCGTCGCCGTTCCATCCAATTGACCTAGTATTGACGTCGACACCCTTCTCCTGAGCAATTCACCATTCAGTTGTTCGAAAGAGCCGGTAGCCCTTTCTCGTGGCAGTTTTTGAAAACCGTCACTATACACCACTGCTTCTTCCAACTGTATAAGGTTTCTTTTCAGCACAATATTCAGGGCTTCGTCTCTTGTCACCAACAAGGTATCCGGCCTATACCCCAGCTTATTGCTATTGATCAGTAGGGGCAACTTTAAAACAGCGCATGAAAAAAAACCAGTATTGTCAGTGGTCGCTAATAATTTGTTTTTGCCATTTCGTATTATAACTTGGGGGATGGGGTCCCCTGCTTCATTCCGGACCTTACCTGACAAAGTTATTTGGCCGTATAAATTACTCGCACATAGTACAATTAACACGATAAGTAACGATTTCATTTCTTCGCTCCTTTCCTTCTAGCGATCAGCGCTTCAAGCTGGTTTTCGTTTAGAAAGTCAGACGTTGATGTGGCCCCTAGGCGCCCAAAATCATCCAGCCAGACAAAAATCGGCACCGCCTGATGAGGAAACAGCTGTTTTAAATAACTACCTAAAACTATTGAGGGCGTTTTCGTACGATATTTAGCATACTTTTCACCAATAAAGATATCAGCCACCTTTACCGTATCATTATCATAACTATTGACGAGCAAAAAATTTATCTTATCGCCATAGCGCTCTTTAAAACGGTCAAGTTTAGAAAAATTGGGCATACAGGAAGTACACCAAGTTGCCCAAAAGTCCAGAATCAGCGGTTTGCCACGATATTTTTCGAGAGTTTGACGGGTATATTTTCCGTTCTCAAAGATCATGAACTCGTGCGACCAAAACTCTTCTGGCACCCTAAATCCTAGCATGACAGGCTGGGCAATATTAAGCCCATTGGCCCCGCTGTCCTTGCGGGGCGTTTGGGCAGATAAACTAAACATAGAAACCAAACACAGCAGCATCGCTCGTGCTCGTTTGCTTTTAAAAGCCTTGTATAAATTATATAGTATTGTTTTCATCATCTTAAGGTTTTAGGTTGGTCAATGGATTGAAAAAAATCGTTGATTTTTTTGGTCAGTCTGATTTCCTCCAGATTCGCTTCCAGAGCTGACAGTCTAATTTGGCCCGTATCTAAATGGCGGCTATGCGTCAGGAAATAGGCTATTAGCGCGCGCAAAATATCCGACAAAAACAACGTTTGCTGTAGAGCTTCTAATTTGCTTTCGGTAGCTTCGCCGAGGGTTTTGCATTTGAGATCCAATGCATAGAGGTTTTCGCGTATCGTGACTAGCGAATAATGATCCCAAAGGTTTTCGATACATTTCAATGGATCGTAACTGTCTTCATGGATCTCATAGAATGGCCTGTCGAGATGCAGGAGATCTTCATAAATGGCTTTCATGTGTTTAGTTTTTAGCTGTGACCATAGCACATAGCATTCCCTATCCGACCGAAATCAGCTTTTTTGTGGGAACCTGAATGGGTTCAGGTCACAGCGGTTAAAAAATAAGAAATAGGTTATCGGGCGCGGTGCAGGACAGTTACACCTAATTTGATAGAGACGATACCGCGTCCGTTGGTAAAATAAAAAACCGACCTTTTTTATAGAATTTCTATAACAGTATTTTTCTCAAATCTTTGCTTTTGAAATCGGAAACCCTTACTTTTAAAGTGCGAAGATAAAAGAGATGAGGGCTGTTCAATTTTAGAGCGTGGATCTAAAAAAATAGGCCGGCAAAATCAACAATTGGTATGCTATAATAAGCCCATTACGGCTTTTATATCCATTCGATACCCAGGGGCTATCGGCCATTGTTAATTTTAAGCTTTTAAGGAGCTATTCTGGTGGGCAGTATTTGTTCTTGATGAGCAGTGATACTGCAAGCTGACGAAGCTGATTCTTAATCTGCCGCCATTCTGTTGTGGTTAATGACTCTTTTTGTCTCATAATTTACTAGTTGGATTATCAATAAGAGTCTCAAAGGGGAAGTAAGACGCAAGCATCTATAAATATAAAAGAGGCAAGCCCCACTATCTTCCACTAAATACGAGGTACGACGAATACCCATGACACAGTTTCCAATAGGGGAGCTTGCCCCTTCCTTTTGCGAAAATACAAAAAGCACAGGGGGTTCGCAAACCCTACGTCTCGCGTCATTGAAATTTCGTCGTTTTCGTATTCGAGACTAAATCAGATCAACTGATTATAAGACAAATATAAATATAAAAATCAATATTAGTCCCATTTGAGACTTTTTATTTTAAAAAACAAATAAAAATGACTGAATATCAATCAAATAAACTCGAAGAATTCTCCAAATATATTTTATCCATACTTAAGAAAAAGATTAAAAATAAATCTGAATTAAAAAATAAATCTAAAGAAATATCAAATCTTCTTAGTGAGAGCTCTCCCAAACTAGACGGCAGAATCTTTCATAAGACCTTGATTTTTTTAGGAGAAGATATTGATACTTTCTGTAATAATTATTTTAGAAAACATGAGGGCCATATTTTAGCGAGTCTAAAAAAGAATGAAAACTTATTTCACGATTTGATCAATCCTTATATAAATAGCCAGAATCAAATTAGTGATAGCTCTAAAATTATTGCGAAGAGATTTAATAGACTTTTCTCAGGAGAACTTAATGAACTATATGCGGATGAAATATATGGCCTTTCTAAAGCTCTAGCGTGTAAACCAAGTCAACTCTTCGACTACTTCTATCGCGATGGCGAGCGACCAATAATTGGGTTAAGCTAAGCCAGCTCAAAAAATGGAGAAGCAGACATAAAAAAATATTTTTATTTTTCCAATTCCAAAAAATTATTTCTATATTAGATCAGCCGGTTGAAATATACCAACATCTAGCGAAGCGCCTTATTTATTAGGGCGCTTTACTACTAAAAGAGTCAACCCCATCTACATAAAAACAGATTTTTTTCATAATATATTTAGTTTATAAAAGGTACTCCTCTCGCATCACTTGATGAATGGGGAGTTTTTTTTACAACTACTCTATCATTAAAATGAAAAGCCACTCCCTTCCGGAAATGGCTCAAAATAAATACAACGTAGCCGTATTTGATGGATCAAGCAGACTTCTTGGGG
>NZ_DFPI01000031.1:0-131536 GCF_002377215.1 Sphingobacterium sp. UBA3519 | reverse complement strand
TAAACGTTTAGGACGCAAGTGAATGATAACAAGCTAGAAATCTATAAATTGCTTTGAGGTTCAACTTAATATTTTGCTGGATAACCTATATTTTTTTTTGATGTTGGCGAGGACGTTCTTGTAGTATTTCGTTTTATCGGTTTCGTCAATAACAACAATTTCAACATCGTTTGCTTGAAGTAATTGCATTTTATCTTTGGAGAGTGCGTACCATTTTTTTGTTGTATAATAGAAAAGTTTATTTTTAATAAAGGTACTTCGTCTATAAAACTTATTTCTGGCGCGGTAGGTTAGCAACCACCAAAGGTCTATTTCTACAAAATCAAGCGATAGACCTAGGATATGGATATCCTGCGTGAAAAATAAGTCAATCCAGGATTGGAGTTTAGTATCTTTTTTTCGACTTAATCTTTTAATTAATGCAGCCTTGTAGACTGTTTGCGAATTATAATTTGTCCCATTAACGACATAATCCCTCATTTTTTGCAATTGACCACAGTAATGTTCATAACCGAGGTTAATGGAAGAGGGATTTAGGCAGTCGCCGTGGATGTGCCAATAGTTCGTGTTGCCGATTTGGTGTTTACGAAATACACTGTAGGTTGTTTCACGGATAAGGCCAGCATTTGCTGTTGCGGTTTCTCCTTCTAAACTGAATTCATAGTTAGTTGTGATGATATTTTCGATCGAGAGATCCCGAATTAATTGGTGGATTTCATTTTGATTGATTTGAGAGACACAATCCGATATATAGCTTTTAAGTTCTCTTTCATTAATATGCTTTTCTCGAATTGCGTTAAGGAATATTTCCTCATACAACATAGGGAACGGTTTTTGTCCATTTTCCAATGAGCTAACTTTATACTTTTCTTTGATGTTGTGTAGCAAATCACTCCAGCTTATCCCTGGTGAAATATTATTAATGTCGTTCCCGACTAATAAAGCAAACTTGTTCATTGTATTGTAAATCAAGATTTACGTCTGTAAAGTTAAATGAAGATGTCAATCGATCGCATCTTTTGATATAACATTTAATCGATTGAATTTAGATTTCTTCCATACGAATTTAATAAAAAATCGAAGGATTTTGTACATGACCACAGCGACGAAAGCGTTCTTAATCTCATTATATACCGCATGGAAACAATGTGATGTAAATTGAAACTTCTGTAAAAAATGGCTACGTCATTGCGATGGACGGATCAGTCAAATATGTTGGTTTTATTCGTCAAAAAAGGCTAGGCGAACCAACTTCCTAGCCTTCACGGTATAACTCATCCTATGCTATAACAAACAAATAACAAAGGAATAGAGGAAATGTTTGATTCTCTTCAAGGATGGTCTGTTGTGATATGGCTTGACAATGATATCACGGTCTTGGCAACATATTCCCATAAATTATAGTAGTATTTTGTTGTGTTATTCTCGCTTTTAAGAGTGCTATGAAGAGCAAGTCCTGTTAAGCTCGCTTTTGGTGTATACATACATCGATGAAAATTTTGCACAATATTCGGTATCTGTAACCTACCGCTTACATCCAGCTAATAGTGCGCTTCACTGCGCAGGATCACGCTTAACTTTGTATAAAATAGAAGCTAAATAACTCGTAATAAAGTGTGTTTCCCTTCTCTCAATACAAGTTTTTTAGTGTAAGACAGATTAATTCATAAAAAAATCGTGATATGGAAATTAAAGAAAACAAACTTATCGGTGTTTCTTATAGAGAAACACCAAACAAAGGTGGGATTATTAAACCCGTTTATATTATTATGCATTACGACGGTGCGTCCAATGCTACAAGTGCAATTGATTGGATGACCGATTCCCGGAGCAAGGTTTCCGCTCATCTTCATATTAGTCGTGATGGTATCATAACGCAATTGGCGCTTTTTAATACAAAATGTTGGCATGCAGGCCTTAGTACTTGGGCCGGTCAAAAAGATTTGAATAACTGTAGCATTGGAATCGAATTGCAAAATAAAGGGATGGAGAGTTACACTGAAAAGCAGATCAATGCGGCAATAGCAGTATGTAAAGCAATTATCCGTACTTATCCGATTCGAGAGATTTTAGGGCATTCGGATATTGCACCTGGAAGAAAGGAGGATCCAGGGGTACAATTTCCCTGGGAAAAATTTAAACCGTTAACAAAAGGAAGTTATAATGGAATTACTTGAGATTTTAGAGAAATTGATTATCCCTGTAGCGACAGCTGTAGGGGGGTATCTTGTTGGAAGGCCTAAGCAGCAAGCCGAGGTGGAGGCGACAAATGTTGAGAATGCCGGAAAGGTAATTGAAAAATGGGAAGGCTATGCCAATAGGTTAGAGAAAGATATTGAGCATTTACGGACGATCATTGAAGATCTTAATGAAGGGTTACATTTGGCAAATGACGAACGTATGTCTTGTGCTAAGACTTTAGCGGATTTGCAGGTAAAATATGATGATCTTATGAAACTTTATAATAGGCTACAGATTGAATTAAAGCGCGTTAAAAATGAAAAATACACTACAGATAATCGCAATGCTGCTACTGGTTAGCAGCTGCGGTTTGTTTAAAAAGGTTGAGAAAACCAATGCATCACAAGAGTTTGGCATCAAAGAAAAAAATACAGAGTCTGCTACTATAGCACAGAAGACAGGACATATACAAGTTGTTGGATTAGCTAAAGAGGCTTTGGTAACAGATGAATATGTGATGCAAGTTGAAGGTGAGGGGATTCAGATTATGCAGGATGGCGTTGTTCAGCTACATAAGGGAAAGTCTATGCGAAAAAGGAACATTATTCTGAAAAGCTGCAGCTTGAAAGAAGGTTAAATACCAATTGGAAAGATCACAAAGCAAAAAGTAGTCAGCAAATTGAAACGAAAACGGAGCTAACTAAAGAACAATCAAAAGAGGTTGCAAAACCAGCAGTGTCAAGTCTTCTTTATTTTTTAATGGGGTGCAGTATATTGGTCGGCTTGATTATTTGGTGGATAAATAAACGTAAGTTGATCAGAATTTGGTAGTTACCCATTAAAAAGATCGTTACCATTATATTTTAGTAAAATTCAGTAAATAACACGAAATAGTCCTTGAGTATAAAATTCAAGGACTATTTTGTAGAGCTGGATACAGTTGCTGAATGAGCAGAGCTGCTGTGATTGTATAAAATAATATTAATCCCCATCGAAATGCCGGTCAATAAGGTAATAATTGGCAATCTGTTTAATCTCTTTTTTGAAATCACGATAGAGGTCAAATTGATTGCAAGCACAGATGATAGATTTCTGTAATGTGTCATTGTTTATTTTTAAGTAAGGACCAAGTTCCTTGTATATGCTACTTTTTACTTTTGTTTTCAGATTATTTAATTTTTCCGGCTGAAAGATACGTAGAACAACGGCGATAGCTTTGTAACGATGCTGTATGTCCTTGTAATTGATATATTCGCCCATAATCTGCTGAGAAGGAATGCCCACAAATTGACAATAACAGTCAATTACTTGGCTGATTTTGGAAAGATCAGATTCATAGATCTTATCGATGGATTTTAGTATCTCGGGATGATTTTCTTTTAAGAAACTCATGATGAATGAATAATATAATGTGTTCATACGTTGTGAACGATTTTTGTCGGTTACTATACTGCTTTCCTCTTTTCGTAAAATATTGCTGGTTTTTTGTAGTTGATAATAATCCACTGTGTATACAATGGGCTGTCTGAGATGTTGTGACATGAGCTGTTCCATTTTCTTTTATCTTTAAGTATGAACTGATTTTCGTCTCGCAAATTGCAAATCCTACGAATAGCTGATCTGCTTACTACCCTGCTTATCTATTCTAGGGGTCTATATTTTTTTTATTGTTTAACAAAGTTAAACAAATTTGTTAATCTTGCAAGTTTATTAAAACCTAATTTTTACTTTTTATATGAAATAGTAAACTTATTTGTTTAACTGTAATGCTTTGATAGTTAGAATTTTATTGTTTTATTTTGATTGTCTATTTGTTTAGGTTTAATAAGTTGTGTAACTTAGTGTCAGATTGTTATATATTTGTGTAACATTTGTTAAATACCCGATCGACTATGGAAACTTATCCAAATAATAACTTTGAAGTTTTACGCTTGGAGATGCGCGTTACTAACCGTGAATTCGCGTCTTTACTAGGGGTACGCGAGCAGGTGTACTCGCGTATTAAAAAAGGAGAGTATCCTATTGGACTTACGATGAAAACACGTATTCAAGCGGCTTTTCCTCATGTTCAGTATGACTGGTTGCTGTATGGAAAAGGTGAAAGAATGGAGGTAGCTCCTTTAGTGCAACCCAACACGATAGCCATGCTTAGTATTGGTAATGGTAAGTCAATAGGATATTTTTCGGAGGACGTCAAGTTTATTGACGAAAATAAGAATAATATATTTTTTGAAGTTTCCCCAGGACGATATTTGATGCAGACAAAACTTGTCACAGAGAAAGCTAAAGCCGGGTATCTTTCTGGCTTTTCTGATGCTGAATATATGGACGATTTACCGGCACATTTTATTACAGTCACTGAGTTTCATAAAGGTGCCTATCGTTCTTTTGAAGTTAGTGGTGATAGTATGACCGATGGAACAGACGCAAGTGTATTGGACGGTGATATTGTGACTGGACGTTTGATTAAAAGAGAGTTATGGCAATCAAAATTTCATACCCACAAATATCGGTATTGGGTTGTTGTACATAAATATGAAGGAGTTATTATTAAAGAAATTGCTCATCATGATGTCAATAACGGAATTCTTACCCTTCGTTCGCTAAATGCTGATAAAACAAGGTACCCAGATTTTGAGGTAAGTTTGGATGATGTTGACCAAATTTTTAATGTTGTAGATATCAGCCGTTCGCTTTAGGAATAGCCTAGCTCGGATTAATTTCGTTTTGACAGTTCATCTTTTCACACCAAAGTTAATAGGTGGACCTTTTTGCTTCAGCTATATGTGCGATAAATTAACCCAATCGCGCACTGTTAATTGAAAGTTATCCGTACCAAGTTTGTATGGTGTTGCTAAAAAATATAGAAATAAAAACTAATTATATTAGTTTTTATTTCTATATTTGGCTATAAATTGAACGTATGCGGACATGTTGTTGCGTCCTATCTTGGCGCTCCTAGTATATATTTAACGTTAAGAAGACTGATAACGTGACGAGAATATTGGTTGCTCATTATTCAGGCATGTTCGTAGCGTTCAATTGAAATAATAGGTACATGTGCGTAGGTTATCAACGCGGGGTGGAGGAATTTTCGAATAATTGAACTATCTACTAAGCTGTACCTATGGACTTGCCATTTACTAATCATCATATGTTTATTTTTAAAGCCAGGTTTCGAAATCTGGCTTTTTTATTTCTTATGCTATCAATTGTTGTTAGTTTTAATCTTTGACAAAGCTTACATCGGTTATTTTATAGGAAAAATTATCTTTTTCCCGTTCATTTACAGGTTTTTCCATCTCATTGTAGTGTACTGTTCCTGTCATCTTGAATGTTGTATGAGAATCTAGGTTGATTTTTTCTCCCTTATCGTCAAATACATAAAAGTTCTTAAGCGTATAATTTTTCTGATCTGTAGGAATTTCAAATAAAACATTGTTCTTTTCTGTCCCTACAGGTAATATAACGCTGAATGCAGTGAACTTTTCAGAACTAAACGCATGAGATTTAACTACGAAATTCATGGCCATAGTTTTTGATTTTCCTGATGAGAATGTAAAAGAAGGCGCATCAAATTCACCTGTTAACGTAATAGTTTTGTTTTGGTTGTCATAGTTTGATTCGATCGCTTTTACCGTATCGACAGAACTACCATTGCAAGATGAGAACAACCCTATGGCTGAAGATACTAATAATGATGTTGAAATTAAGTGTTTAGTTTTCATGGGGAAAAATTTCATTAATTGTAAAGACTATTTTTATTGATAGACAACTTCTGCTTATTAATGTTTTGGTAATCTATCGAAGATTTTTTGGAATCTTCGATATACCTGCCTTCATGCTGATTTACACTCACATTCAATAACATCCGTCGATTAATTTTTATAAAAGTAAGGTATTGAGGAAGAGGTTTTAGCACTTGATTTAAATTCGGGGGGAATGGATTTAAATTCGCATACATTGGACTTTTTTTCGTCTAAAAGAGGTCGGTAAATAATAGCAAGTTTTTTTCGGTGGAAATGCCAGTAAACGGGCTATATGGTATTTGATCCTAAACTATTACCTCATATTATGATCAATTTCTTGCTTTAAAAAATACCAAGTTAATAATTAAACAAGTGAGTGTAAGTAAAGAGCAGCAAGTTCGGATGTTATTCCAAAATACCCAGGGTTTTTCAAAGGCATCACGTGCAAGTCTTAAAGATTTTTCTGGAGATATAGATAGGTCGATCGAGGCCAATTGATTGTTCAAGGGGACATTTTGTGTGCCTGTGACTACAAATACACCAATGATATAGCTTAGGCATGCTACTAGTATTAGATAAAATTTTGGTGACGATAGATCAAAAAATAATATTGTAGCCATCAATAATAAAATTGGGGCGCCCAGAAAACAGCAGTAAAAAGCTGAGTTTAGTATTTCTTTATTAATATTTTGCATGGCGGTCAGATAGGCTTTATCGTTGAGTTTATGTAGCCCCAAATTGACCGAAAAGGTATACGAAAAAAATAAGCCTGATATGATAGCCGAACATATTGTTGCCAGCGCTAAAATGATGTCTTGTAATTTCATGTCTATATTTTTTTGATGTATCATGTTTTGCTGAACTCAATTGTCTAAGCGTTCTGATTTATCAAAGCATTGTTTTCTTATCGTAAATTTTTCGAAGGAGTTGAGGCTAAAAAAATACACACTTTCGTTGCACTCGACCTTAGACAATACAAAAGTTATGATAATCAGGGAGTCAATATAGAATAAAAACGACAGTAATCTATTTTTTGTTAAATGACGCTGGAGTTGTGCCTGTGAAAGTCTTAAAGACACGAATAAAATGCGATTGGTCGGAAAATCCATTTTCATAAACAATTTCCGTTATCTTTCGGAAGTCTTTGCTATTGAGCTGTTTAAAAGCGGCCTGAAATTGTACCATTTTAGCGAATTGTTTAGCGGATATTCCAGTTTCCTTGAAAAACCTTCTTTCAAAAGTTCGGATGTTCAATGCTTCTCTTTTTGCAATTTCTTTAATAATGATTTGGCCCTGGTTTTCGATGATTTCAAGGATTGCTCGCTGAATCGAAAAATCAAGTTTATTTTTCTTGCTATCGAAAAAGCTGAGAAGAGATTGTATCAATAGTTGGATGCTGTTTTCAGTGCTTGAAGATGAGGATAATGTGCCGGTAAGTTGGTGGAAGGTTGTATTTGAAGGAGTATCTAGATCATAACAGTCGTCGTTTATGCTTTCGGGCGAGATGCCCCAAAATGTCCGTAATACAAATGGGTAAAATTGAAAAACGATAATCTGAAAAGGCCCTGTTACATCGATTGAAATCGGTTTTATTATCTGACCATAGAGAAAAATCGTCGGCATCTTTTTATCATGAGGCTTGATTGTAAAATCACCATAGCATCGTTGAAACAATAAACCAGGGTAACCATCAGCATAAAAAGGTAAGTTTACGCAATCATTCTTCTGACTTTCAAACACTAGGATCGCCTTTACGAATAATGCAATGGATGTATCTGGACTGATAATCTGAGGCTTCATTTATAAATTGTTTGGCTTTGCTTTACGACTTTTTATAATTTTAAATATACAGAAATATGAAATAAGAATATATGGATAATCGTTGGATTTCGATTAGTGGATTTACTGTGACCCGTAGTGTTTAAAGTATATGTCGTTGATTCAACTTATTTGAAATAGTAGAGCGGTTTTTTTCTTCTCACCTGAAATAATTGTGCATGTTCCAGTAATTTAACATAATTATTTTGCCAATAATTGGCAATCCAATTTGAATCCAATGAAGGGTTGTAATGACTCAGGTCACTTTTTAAAACGACCGAATCCACTGCTTTGACTTTTTATTATTGTACTCAAAATTGAAACTACCATTATAGTTGGCTCCCACTAAATTTATTTGTGTTCAGGTCGGCAGCTGAAAGCGTTTTTAGAAGTTCTCTAGCTGCGGCGCTACCTGCACGGTTTGCACCGATTGTCGATGCTGATGGACCATAACCCACGAGGTGAATTCTTGGTTCTTTAGCGACCATGGTCGCTAGTCTGCCTGCCATTTGAATGCCACCCTGTTTTTCTTTTGGTAGCACTGCGTCTAGATGGCTCAATGAACTTTTAAAGCCTGTATTCCAAAGTATAACATCTGCTTGTTGTTCTGTTCCATTGGCCCATTTGATCCCCTTTTCTGTTATTTCTTGAAACATTGGAAAACGTTGAAGGACACCCCGTTTTTCCATCTCCTGGATTTCTGTAGAATAGGGGAGGCCCGTAACGGAAACGACAGACAAAGGTGAAAGCCCCAATCGTACACGTTCCTCTACCATAGCAACCGCATTATGCCCGGCCATGTCATCAAATGGCCCCTCTCTGAATAAAGGCGGTCGTCGTGTTATCCAGGTTGTCGTTGTAACCTGGGAAATTTGGTCCAATAGCTGAATGGCAGAAATACCGGCTCCAACAACAATAACATGTTTGCCACGAAAATACTCTGCAGTTTTAAAATCCTTTGTGTGGAGTTGCTCGCCCCGAAATAATTCTGCACCTGGATAGGTAGGAATATAGGGGTTTTCCCATGTTCCAGTGGCGTTGATAATACCGAGTGCTGAGAAAAGAGTTTCTGCCGTATCGATATGAAAGCGATCTTGGTACATGTAGACTTTTTCTACTTTAGCTGGTCGATATACTTGAAGTCCAAATTTTTCTTCATAAAGTGTAAAATAATGGGGAACAGCGGTGTTGGCTTGAACTTCCGCCCCTTTTGTTGATAAAGTCTCCTCAAACGACATGCCGGGCAAATCGTATATTTTATTGACTGTACTTAAGGTAAGGGAGTCCCAGCGAAATTGCCAGGCTCCTCCTGGTGCAGAGGCTTCATCCAGGATGATAAAATCCGGCCCGATTTTAAGTCCGAGCTTCTTCAAATGATAAGCAGCAGAAAGTCCAGCCTGACCCGCACCAATGACTGCAATTTTTGTTTTGTAGCGAATGTTCTTTATCATACGAAAGAGGAGTTAACGCCAACCAAGTTCCGGAGCTACGTGTTCCAAAATGGCTGAAAGAATGTGGACATTGTAGTCGACCCCTAGCGTATTTGGAATGGTCAATAATAGCGTGTCTGCTTCCTGTATTGCTTCATCTTGCGCTAATTCTTTCACGAGTTGATCTGGTTCTGCGGCATAACTTCGCCCAAAAATCGTCCGCTTGTCCGATTCGATTATCCCAATTTTATCTGTTTTGTCAGCCTCTTGCCCGAAGTAATAACGATCTAAATCATCGACCAGAGCGAATATGGATCGACTGACTGAAACGCGGGGTTCACCAGGGTGCCCTGCTGCTTTCCAGGCCTCTTTATATAAACGTATTTGTTCGGCCTGCTGAATATGAAAAGGTTTGCCATTTTCATCATATTTCAAAGTGGAACTTTGCAGGTGCATTCTGTTTTGAGCAGCCCATACAGCCGTGGCGTTCGATGCTGCTCCCCACCAGATACGATCACGTAACCCTTCCGAATGGGGTTCGAGCCTCAGCAGACCGGGCGGGTTTGGAAACATTGGATAGGGATTTGGTTCAGCGAAACCAATTCCTTTAAGTTTTTCTAAAAATTCCAATGCTTTTTGCCTTCCCATATCAGCATCTGTTTCGCCCTCGTTGATATTGTAACCAAAGTGACGCCAACCATCTATTACTTGTTCAGGCGATCCTCTGCTGATGCCGAGCTGCAATCTGCCCCCGGAGATTAGATCTGCAGCTCCAGCGTCTTCCACCATATAAAGGGGGTTTTCATAGCGCATATCAATGACACCGGTGCCGATCTCAATTTTTGAGGTTTTGGCTCCAATGGCCGATAATAAAGGAAAGGGAGATGCTAGCTGATTCGCAAAATGGTGTACACGGAAATATGCACCATCTATGCCTATTTCTTCAGCAGCTACTGCTAGATCTATGGATTGCAATAAAGTATCGCTTGCGGTCTGCGTACTATATGCGGGATGCTTGGACCAATGGCCAAAAGATAAAAAGCCTATTTTTTTCATAAATCACAATGGGATTTGATGTCAATCAAATTTAATAAATGTTGCGATTATATCGGTAGTTTGGATTGTCCGATGGGTGTCAATAATATATGGTTTGAATGAATTTGCCAAATGACAAGTAGGCTGTGGCTCAAAAAGAGTAATTTTATGTATTATTCAATTGTATAAGTGATTCAGAGTGATGCTTTCAGACAAATTATTACAACAGATCGAGTTTATTAAGGAGATCGACAAGATTAAATATATCCAGCGCAGGACAAAACTTTTCAATAGTGACCGTCCCGAAAATGACGCTGAACACAGTTGGCATCTTGCCCTAATGGCTATTGTGCTTTTAGAACATGCAAATCAATCAGTGGATTTATTGAAGGTAGTCAAAATGGTATTGATACATGATATCGTCGAAATCGATGCAGGTGATACTTTTATCTATGATACAGAAAAAAACCATACCAATACAAGTGCGGAGCGTTTGGCAGCTCAGCGGATTTTTGGAATTTTGCCTGGGCAGCAAGCAGAGGAACTCATTGCGATCTGGGAAGAATTTGAAGCTGGTCAAACGCCGGAAGCACAGTTCGCACGAGCGATGGATCGATTGGAGCCACTTTTACAGAATAGTTCCAATAATGGTGGAACCTGGAATGAACCTGGTGTAAATTATGAAAAGGTTTATGAAAAAAAATCTGTCATTAAGGATGGCTCAGCAGTATTGTGGGAATATGCAGAAAAATTGATTGATGCTGGAGTTGCTCGGGGGATTCTGAAAAAAGGAGAGTAGGTAGGATACTCATCAATGGCCAGCAGTAATCCCGATACTATTGCTGACCATTGTGGTTTTATAAATATACATTAATCGTCATCATCCTCTTTTTGTTCGCTTACCTTTAGGAAGGCGGCTCTTTTTGGAGCTGGAGCAGATTCACCTTTAAGTCCCTGCCATAGAATTTCATTGAATACCAAATCAGGTACCGCGTCTTCTTTCGACCAATCATATTTGTCACTCCATACAGCTAGTTTCCCTTTACTTGGATTGCGCTCATTGAGATCTACATTTGCGTCGACATGATCAAATGGAGTATAATTGGGGTTATTGCTAAACGATCGCCACATGGGTGTTGCAGCAGCGTCGTATTGCGTCATTGGTTTCATCCCTAAAATCAGCTCTATCGTTCTAATCATCCCTGAGGTTGAATACATGGTGTGATCTACAGATCTTCTTTTTACATAAGGGCTAATCAAATAGGCAGGACTACGGTGTGCATCCACATGGTCAGGACCATTCTGGGCATCATCTTCCAGTATAAAGATCGCAGATTCTTTCCAGATTGGACTCTTGCTGATATGGTCAACAAACATCCCAACAGCGAGGTCATTGTCCGCTACATGAGCATAAGGGGACTTTTTGCCGGCACGCATCCCTTCCGTATGGTCGTTGCTGATTCGAATGGTTGTCAATTGGGGCATTTCTCCTTTTTGGATGAGTTGATCAAAATCAGCTTTCCATTGTCTTATACGTGTGGTGTCGGCAACACTCAGGTCATAACTTGTATATCCAGTGGCAACATGCCCTTCCAAAGATTTTACGTTGGGTTTTCCTTTATCTGCGAATTCACCATAGGTGCGATAAGATACCTGATGTCGCTTGGCATTATCCCAAATAAATCCGCCTTTATTGTTGGCTATTTCTCGTTCCCCTTCTCCTCCATAAGTGCCGCCGCGACCGCCATAGCTTGATGGCCAGGTTTTCTCCAGATAGTCGGTGGCATAAGCACCCATACTCCAATTGTGCCCATCCGCACTAACTTCCGCATCGACATAGAAATTGTCTAGAAGTGCAAATTCATTGACAATTTTGTGTTGATTAGGCGTGATTTTTTCGCCGAATAAACAAAGTGAAGCGTCTCCATTTCCTTGTTTAACATCACCTAGAACTTGATCGTAGGTACGATTTTCTTTGATGACATAAAATACGTATTTGATCGGAGAGGGGGCTCCAACTTTCATTGGAATAGGGTTGCCGGCTTCACCCTCTGTTTGCAGCTCTTTTTCTTTCGAATAGGGCGTATTCCGGTATACCGCACGAGAATATAGGGCGAGTTCTTCTGGGTTAGGATCAGGTATAAAGCTTAACGTTCCCCTAAAAAGACCAGCAATATATTGTATCTCTTTTGGTTTGTTGAGGTCGCCTGCATGACGATCGACTTTTTCCTTTTGGTCTGTCGGATTGGGACCTTGTGGATTAGCTTTGGATGATAAGCCTTTACCATTTGTAACCAGAATTGTTTTATCGACTACTTTTACATTCGTTGGATACCAGCCCACTGGAATAAATCCTTTCGAAATAGATCTCCCAGGCTTGCTTACGTCGAATACTGCTAAACAATTGTTGTCTGCATTGGCTATGTAAAGGGTTTTACCATCTGTGGACAAAGCAACACCATTGCTGGTCGATCCACTTGGAGCATTAGGATACAATGCTGCATTCAATGTTTCTACGACTGCTCCTGTTTTAGTATCGATTATGGATACCGAGTTGTCATTTGCGTTGGCGACAAAAAGCCATTTACCATTTTTACTAAACGTAATTTCATTTGGGTGGCTACCCACAGGGATCTCTTTGGTTATCTTATTTTGTGTAACATCCCATACTAAAATCTTTTCTCCGCCCCAGACGCTGATATAGAGTTGTTTTGCATCAGGTGTTAGCTGGCAGGTATACCCCTCAGCTCCCAAATCATAAGTTGCTTTCGTTGCTTTGGTTTTTAAGTCGATGACATATAGTTTTTTATCTTCTCTGGTGACAGTATATAATTGTTGTTTGTTTTTATCATCTACAGCCAATCCGGCTATTCCTATTTTATTGGGCCATGGCTTGCCAAGAACAATAGAATCTTTGGATGCAATTTTTCCACCGTTGATTTTATAGATCCTGATCATGTTATCATGTCCCCCAGAAGTATACAGTGTATTATCATCGCTCGAAAAAGCCAATCCATACCAAGATTTTGGTATAGCAATACTATCGATTTTTCGTTGTGAAGCGAGATCGATAAGATCTATTGTTTGTGTACTTTGTCCATTGTTGCTGACAGCTGCAAGCTTTTTATGATGACTGATAACTAAGTTCAGCGGTAAATCTCCGAGCTCTATCTGTTTCCCAACAGGGGTTAGTGTCCAGCCATTTGGTAGTCCAACTTTATTGCTTTCCAAAATTGAACTAATCCTATTTTGTATATTGTTTTGACTGAATGTGAGTTGTGAGGTTGCAAACATACACGTTGTCAAAATAAATGTTCCTATTCTTTTCATGGGACATATTTACGAAATTGAGTAGTCAGACTAAATAGGAAGCTTCAAAATTAAAGAAAACTTAATATTGGACCGCGAACTTAGTGTAGGTGATGACGCGCTGTTTTTTAGTATGGTCAAGGGCCTCTGAAAATCTGTAATACAGGACTGATCAGAAAATTTTGCACGGAATACTCTTTGTAATCGTTTATAACAAGGGGTGATCGGTTAATAGGTAAAACTCTGTTGTTTACCGATGAAAATTGTTTTTTCACCGAAAAATTATGGTGTTTTACAGTTTGTTTTTTGAAATTGGGCGGATAAACTATTCAATCTTTATTTATGATACACTTCTTTAATTCATTGGCAATTTTAACTATAGTAGGATTGGTAAGCCTCTCTACCAATGTGAAAACTAAAGATTCCCAGGCCAATATTGGAGACACGATGGTAGAATATAAATCTTCAATCAATGGCACTGTAAAGCCTAATACCTTACACAGTATGCGGCAAGATAAGATTCATTTATATACCGACTGCAAAGATTCCATTTTATAACATGAACTTTCTTATTTGAAGCTGCTGTTTTTATTTTTGAAAAATATAATTTTTAAATTACTTTTTTGTTATATAGATTAATTTCGTATATTGAGTTATAGTGAAAAATCCAAAGGGTATGTTACGGCATCTGTTCATTTGTGTAGAGCTCTAGCGTAATTTCTAGCTTTGGGAAGCCTATATTTTTAAATTGATTATTCTTAAATAGCTTGTTATGAAAAAGAAAAGTTCGTCGTGGTTTTTTTATGCCATTATTGCTATTGTCATTTGCGTATTTCTATTATTGAATCTACCAGAACTTATTCAGGGATTTATGAACGGTTACAATTCAGTTATTAAATAGCAACTCGATGTTCACCGTTTAATTTCCCATATTTACCGAGTTTTTTACTGTCTTTATCTAAATTTTGTAGCTGTTGCACGCCCCGTATTGTAGTTTAGAATGAGTAAACGGAATAGGACTAACACCGTATTTCTTGAATGGAACTTAATCTGATCTAATGAAACGAGTCGAAATATTTAAAACCAATGTTTATCGAATGAAAGATGCACAGCAAATTGTTGCAACTCTTGTCAGCCTGTTTTCATCTTATAAAATTAACTTCGATCTTGAAGATGAAGAACGTATTCTAAGAATTGAATCTTCGCAATTGGAAATTGAGACCAACAGCATTGTTAGAAAGATGTTTGAGTGGGGTTATCGTTGCGAAAGAATCATTTAATCATTCATGAAAAATAAAAAGCTAACTATTATATTAATTTTCGTTGTAAATTGCGCTGGTAATTTGTTGAACAAAACTGTTGGCAGTCCCTAAGGATGTTATGTCTAATAGTCAAGTATTTCAATATAAGATTACTCAAAAAAACATTGTTGGTAAGCGTAATATATCGGATATGATAGGCAATAGCATGCTCATTTTTTTAATGCTCTTTATTCTTAATACAGACTGTTTTGCACAAAATGGAACACCGTTAACGATAGGCACATCAGAGATATTGCATTCAAAAGTTTTGGCTGAAGACAGAATGATCAACATTCATCTTCCCGACAATTATAACCCCAATGATTCTGTTCGCTATCCAGTGGTATATGTTCTTGATGGTAGTATGGATGAAGATTTTTTTCATATAGCCGGTATTGTACGTTTCAGTACACAACCCTGGATCGATAGATTCCCGCAAAGTATTGTTGTTGGAATCGGTGGAAACACACGAAGGAGAGATTTTACCTTCCCTGTTGAAAACACAGATTTTATAGAAAAGGAAGGTTTTCAAAAAGCGAGCTTTCCTTCGTATGGTGGTTCAGAAAAATACCGGATATTCCTGAAAAATGAATTGATCCCTTATATAAATGGCAATTTTAAATCGAACGGAAAACAGACTTTAATTGGAGAATCATTGGCAGGACTTTTTTCATCAGAAATATTATTTAAACAACCCGAATTATTTGATGATTATATTATTATAAGTCCAAGTTTATGGTGGGGAGAAGAGTCTTTATTGACGCATGGGGAGAAGTTTCTGCAAACTAATTTGAAAAAAAATATAAAGGTTTACCTCGGTATCCCCAACAAGGAAGAAGACATAAGAATGTATGATGAGGCTATAGCGTTATCGGAGATTCTTAAACGAAACAAGAAGATTCATTTTGTATTTGATTACATGCCCGATGAATTGCATTCGACTGTAATACATCAAGCGGTCTACAACGCTTTTAAGAAGTTGTATCCAAAAACGGTCTATTCAAAGTAGTAATATGTCTATTCTGAGATTAGTTTTATTTTATACTTAGTTTTGTGCGATCACGCCACTCATCTTCCAGGATTGACATCAATAGCTTGTCGTGAAATTGATTATCTCTAAAACAGGCTTTACGCATTCTTCCCTCCAATTTAAAACCGGCGTTTTCATATGCTTTTATGGCTGTATAGTTTGGCTCAGATACCGTCAGCATAATTCTGTTGAGCTCTAGTTTTCCAAATCCGATAGCTAAGATTAATTTGGTAACTTGAGTGCCTATTCCCTTCCCCCATTCTTCGCGATCACCTATAAAAATAAAATACTCTCCAGATCTGTTTGCTTTGGAAATATTACAAATGCCTGTATAACCAATCAGTTTATTAGAGTCGTTTAGGAAAATTCCACGATTAAAATTTTTAGAATCGTTGACAACGGAGAGAAACCAATTGTCGATTTGATCCCTTGTGTTTAGCGACTGAAAAAGAGAAAGGGAGTACTTTATAGACATCTCATCATTGATCCATTCATAAAATGGAGAGACATCTTCGAGTGAGAGCGGCTTTAAATCGATCATCGTTTCATAAAAATGGTGTTCGTTATTTCATACGCGAATTTACCGCTTTATTTTAACGGCTTAATGATTACTTGATCGACCATTTTCCCCTGCTGATCGAGAATTTTGAAGATTCCTTTTTCGTCGTCTAAATCTACGCGGAGCACATTGTTGTTGGAATTTACAATGATCGGAAATTGTACTGTATTTGTCGCATTTTTGATAATGTGTCTATGTAAATGTCCTGATAACATGATCTGTGTTCCTGCTTTGTTGAGGATAGGAACAAATTT
Source organism: Sphingobacterium sp. UBA3519 (assembly GCF_002377215.1). Lineage (NCBI taxonomy): Bacteria > Pseudomonadati > Bacteroidota > Sphingobacteriia > Sphingobacteriales > Sphingobacteriaceae > Sphingobacterium > Sphingobacterium sp. UBA3519. The sequence continues at coordinate 114,870 of NZ_DFPI01000031.1, read as the reverse complement.
CTCCAAAATCTCCTGTTCCCCGTGCCAGCCACCAAAAGGGGGCATATGGCAGATTACGATCTTATATTTAGCATCTTTAAATGACGGGTTCTCAACTGCTTGAGCTAACCAGGCCGCTTGTTCGCTTCTATAGTTATCCATGTCTACAATACCGCTATATTCAATGTCGGTATCGGGCTTGTCTTCACCGCAATCTAAGACGATAAAACCGGTATTCCCATGCTTAAATTGGTAATATAGTTTACCTGTTGGTGTTGGGAAATATTTGGGATATTCAATGGCAAAAGGTCCACGTGTTTCATGATTGCCTCTTGCATAAAACATTGGTTTTTCACTGGCGAACTTTTTAATGGCGGTATCCATGAACCCCTCATACAGCTGTGTTTCACTGAGTAGATTACTAACCATATCACCGTTGAATACCACAAAGTCACTTGTCTTTAGATTGCCGATATCCAGTAGCTTATCGAGTACCTCATTGCGCTCATGAATATCATTGACAACTGTAAAATGGGTGGAGCTGGCATGGCCAAAGGTTTGGAAAAATAAGGGTGCCTTTTGATAAACATCACTGGCTACTACTTTTCCATATTGTACATTGACGCCAACATGTTTGAGGACTTCTTGACTATACACACGATATCTATAGCGTGTTCCAGGTTTTAGGTTGTTCAATGTAACTTGATGCAACGTACCTACTTTTTTGAAGCCATAGGCAGCCGCATAATATTTTGGTCTTTCCTTAAAGTAAAAGTGACTGGAGTCATCTGGGGCCAGCTCAACCCAGCCAGTAGCAGGCTTGTCTGTCGTCCAAATAATGGAAACAGATTGCTCTGTTAATCCTTGAATGAAAGGTAAGTGATTTATTCTGATCGCATCCTGACCAACTGCCATAAAACAATTGAAGAACAACAATAGGATGATGCATTTTAGTTTAGTCATTGTATTACCTGGGGCTATAATTGATTTTGGAACCTAAATCGGTTTTTTCTTGCGCTAAAGATATAAAATTGTGTGAACAAGCTATGGATTGAAATGTAACAGTCTTGCTAGACTAAAAGATGTCTCGTTTTGTTTTTTGCTAAAAAAGTGCTGTAAACAGGTAATAATTAAGAAAATGTGACCTGTGTTTGGCACTTATATTTGGAATAACCTAAGTAAGAGCACCTAATCAAACACAAATGAAAAAGATAGTTTTATTTTTATCTGTGTTTCTAACTTCACTAATTGCACTGGGCCAGCAGATCACGGGAACCGTACGTGATAAAAATGGTAAACAATTGGCCGGAGTAACTTTGAGAAACACGAGTACTTCCAACAGTACACAGACCGATGATCAGGGGAATTTTAAGATTTCAGGTAAATCCGGAGATATCTTAGAGACAAGTTTTATCGGATACGAGCGGGCTCGTCAACCCATTCCCGAGGCAGGCAAAATGACCTTTACCCTGGTCGAAACATTGAGTATTCTAGATGAAGCCGTAGTGATCGGTTACCAGAGTACCTCCCGCAAAAAAGCGACCGCTGCGATTTCAAGTATTTCGGGTAAAGATCTGGAAAATCTTCCGGCAGCCAGTTTTGATATGTTGCTTCAGGGAAGATTGGCCGGCGTCAACGTTCAGAATTTTTCTGGCGCTCCAGGTGCTTCGCCGACATTGGCTGTTCGTGGTACATCGGCCGTTAGCCTGAATTACTCCAATGACGATTATTACAATGTCATTAGTAATCCACTCTATGTTATTGACGGAGTTCCGCAGCCAACGGAACAATTTGTAGGCCCGAATACAGGAACAGGAACAAATTATCTAGCAGGTCTGAATCCGAATGATATCGAATCTGTGGATGTGCTCCGAGATGCTTCTGCCGCCGCAATTTATGGTTCTAGGGCAGCAAATGGGGTGATCATGATCACGACGAAAAAAGGGCGTAACGGAGATCCGCGTTTTATGTTAACCGGATATGGTGGTCTAACGCAACGGCCCGAACTCCGTGAAGTGACACTCGGAAGAACCGAGCGTGAGCAGAAGATGAGGATACTAAAGAATCAGCTTTCTTCCAACGATTTCAGAAATCTGCCCTTTATGCTTACCGATTCGTTGAACCCTGCATTCAATGGGAATACAGATTGGCAGGATCTATTCTACCAAAAAGGAAAGATTAAGAGTGCAGATCTTTCTGTTAGCGGCGGGTCAGCGATTAGTTCATATCGTTTTAGTGGGAACTATTACGATGAGGCGGGAATCATTAAAGCAACCGGATTTAAACGCTATACTGGAAGGCTCAATTTGTCCAGTAAGGCAATCAATGAACGTTTAACGATCAATCCCATTGTGGCCTATTCGTATAATAAGCGAGCGCGAGGAAGCGGGAGTGACGTGAGCCTAATTGCCTTGAGTGCCGGTAGTATGCCATCATCACTTTTTAATCTTTCAGATGCAAAAAAAACTTACCTTTTGGGTATCTATAATAGTAGTCTTGATAACAATGAATCTTCTAATCTGAATACCAATCTAAATCTGATTTTCAATATTGCACCAGGATTAACTTTTACTTCCCAATCCGCCTATATCAAAGATATGGCCAATAGGGCTTATAATAGGCCATCAGCTTTGATGAGCGGTGCCGGTAATTATTCGTCAGCTTATTCTTATGAGAATAGCCAAGTCAGGATATCGAACTTTTTAACTTATATCAAACAGTTTGGAAAACACTCTTTAAATGTACTATTGGGTCAGGAAGCGGAAAAAAATAAAATGCAAAATGTATCCGCATGGGGTAGTCAGGGGGTATCGGATCAGATCCAAGTGGTTACAGGATTTCTGCAAAATAACATCGGTGCCAACTCCGATTTGCAAAAGTGGTCACAGCTGTCCTATCTCGGTCGCTTTTCCTATGATTTTGATAGTAAATACCTGTTTTCAGGGGCTGTCCGTGCGGATGGATCGTCCCGATTTGGAGAAAACAACAAATGGGGATATTTTCCGTCCGCATCTGTCGGCTGGATTTTAACTGAAGAAGATTTTCTGAAAAACAATCCTATATTCACCTTACTTAAAATTAGAGGAAGTTATGGATTGACCGGATCTCTCCCTAAAAGTAACTATTTGCAGTATAATCTCTATAATGTCAATAATGGGGGGTATCAGGGTAATTCCGGAGCAACTTCCTATAATGGCCAAGTGGCTATTACACCAAACTTTAATAATGGCGTTGCCCAAAAAAATCTCAGCTGGGAGCGCAATAGGCAATGGAATTTAGGTGTCGATATGGAATTGTACAAGGGACGTTTTACAGCTATGGTAGATGTATTTAATAAGGAAAACTATGATGGGCTATTTGACGTCATGCTTCCCGTCACGTCCGGATACGATTACGCCAAAACAAATTCGGTAGGAATCCGCAATTCAGGTGTCGATATTCAATTGTCTGCTGATATGTTCCCACGTAGCTCCACATTGAGCTGGCGGTCCAATTTAAATATTTCCTATGTCAAGAATCGGATCATGAATCTGCCAAATGGCGGCCGCGATATGGTCATGGATGGCGATCGATTTGATAAATCTCATATCCTCTCGGTGGGCAGCCCGATCAATGCATTTTATCTCTATAAAACTCTGGGGGTTTTCTCGACCCTGGACGATATTCCGGTCAATCCATATACAGGCGAACGCTATCGAAATTCCAATGGAACATTCAATCCCGGAGATTTTTATTTTGAAGATATAGATGGCGATTATTTTGTAGACGTATTTAATAGTGGTATTAATCCAGATAAAAGGGCGATTGGAGATCCTAATTTTAAGTGGACCGGAGGCTGGAATAACGTCTTTAGTTATAAAGACTTTTCGCTTACTTTGTTTTTTACCTACGGTTTTGGGAGGGATGTACTGAATCTTTTTGAATCAGATCAATTCAGTAACTCCACTTCGGGCGATGCGACTTCAAATTTTGCTTACTATTCGATACGGGATCTGGACAAACTCAATATCTGGAAACAGCCCGGCGACAAGGCCGAATACGCAAAATATGATATCGGCACCTATCGTTACTATTACACCTCTGCGCAGACTTTCTTTTTAGAAAATGGTTCCTATATGCGATTTAAGAACCTGATTTTTTCTTACAACCTCCCTGAACGGATCAGCAAGAAATGGAGTATTTCCAAAGTGAGATTCTTTGGTATAGTGGATAATGTTGCCCGTTGGCAAAAATCAAAAAAATTGCCGGATGCCGAGGCTGTAAACCCATATGGAGAGTATAACGGTGGTGGTTATCCGATTCCAAGAAAATATACATTAGGATTTGAACTAACTTTTTAAGACGATGAAAAGATTTTTTTTAAACTATAGACTAGCGGTGCTATTGATGCTGGTTTTCTTGCTAGGGTCATGTAAAAAGTTTTTGGTGGAAGAACCCGTCAATTCGACTTTCGCGGGCGCATATTGGAAAAGCTCAGGGGATTTACGGAGTGCTATGGCAGGTAACTATGCTTTGGTACGGGATGTGATGAATTCGGGTAACTGGAATCCGAGTCCACGATACTTTATGTATGGCGATGCAATTGCCAAGAATTATTTTACAATCCAATATAATGGTGATGGACTCGAAGGGATCCAAAATGGAGATTTTACATTTCAATACAATGTAGAGAATTTTGGAGATTGGACCAAGTACTATAAAGCGATTACGATGAGCAATATCATTATTAATCGAGTTCCTAAGGTGGCGGACGATTTACTGACCGATGTGACCAATCCAACGAAGTTCAAAAATGAGATGCTTGGAGAGGCTTATTTTTTACGGGCGTTCACTTATTTTATGATGCTACGCGTGTGGGGAGACGTGCCCGTGGTAACGGAAGAATACGACGACCCTATTTCTGCTCCAGAATTAGCACGGAGTACCAAAAAAGAGGTTATGGCGCAGATCGAGAAGGATGCACTGCAGGCACATGAATTGTTGCCTTGGCAATATTCACTTGTTGGGAACGCCAAAGTCACAGCCAATAAAGGCGCGGTGAATGCATTGTTAGCTCATTTCTACCTTTGGAAGGCAACAATGAGTGATGTCAATTCAAACCAACCTGATCTCGAAACGGTAGACAAAGCAGATAAAGCCATCGATGAAATCTTAAATAATGGTATGTATTCATTGACCGACACATCTAATTATTATAAGACTTTCGAAGGACTTTCGAGTGAAGGTATTTTTGAAATTGCAATGAGTGAAAATACACGCGAAGGAACCAATCAACATATTGCCAATATGTTTTTGAGAACTGCGCAGCTGGCAACTTCTGGAACAAATTCGAGGTGTTATGTCAATGCAGATTATCTGACAAATCATTTTTATAAAATAGACCAGGTTTGGGACTGGTATTGGAATACAAGTTTGCAGCAATGGGAGTGGAAGGCGATGCCTTCACAGGTCTTCGACGATAGTGATATTCGTTGTAGACGTAATTTTACCGATCTAAACAGTGATAAACCTACTTGCGTAAAATATCAAAGTGTTGTCTACCGTAATCCCTCACAAAAGCAAGATGCTTATGTTAGCAATAATCTGATTGTCTTTAGGTTAGCGGATATGCGCTTGTTGAAAGCCGAAATTGCACTTTATAGAAATCAAGTTTCCAAAGCAATAGACATCATCAATGAATTTAGAAAAAGGAATGGCGCCGATGAATCTGCCTTCGTGGATAATACATCGAGTAAAGACGATGTCATGTACGAATATATTATTGAAAGAGGAAAAGAACTTTATCTCGAAGGGCATATTTTTTATGATCTATTGCGAACAAGGCAATACAGCAATTTTGTTCCATGGCTCTCGGAGTCCCGCTTCCGTCAGGAAGGATTCTATTGGCCAATTAATCCAGCCCTATTCAAAAATAATAACAAGTTGACACAGACCTCATACTGGAGAGGAAAGGTGTAAGCACTAAAAAAAGAATTATGAAAAAGATAACAGGATTGTTTGCGTCAATATTAATTTTTCTTTTCGCATGTAAGAAGGATAATTATAAAGTCGATGGTGGAAAGAGCGATGCCAACGTGAACCAGACAACTTATGATTTTTTGAAGCAGCATGGTAGCTTTGATTCGTTGGTTAAGATTATAGACCGTGCCGGTATTAAAGATATTGTGAATTCAGATGTCACGTTCTTTGCAACGAGCGATTATGGCGTACGGGATTATGTAGCCGCCAAAAAACAACAAAGGATCATTGAGGTGGGAAACGAAAATATTCAGTTCGGGATCAATAACATCCCAGTCAAAGAATTACGTGATTCGATGATGATCTACCTATTCGATGGAAAGATCACACGAGAAAATCTCAGCCCTGACAACAAATATTTTGTAAGCAAGCTTGGTGCAATTCCCAATGTCAGGTTCAATATCAAATTGCGCAGAACACGTGACTACAGCGATTATCTGGATTATGTAGATTATCTCAATTTCACAAAGGTGATCGGTACTCTTGATGCTGAGGAACCCGATTATAATGCGATTCCAAAAGATCAACTTGATAAATCCTATGATTGTCAAACCTCGGGAATTAGGACGACGACAGGTGTATTGCATGTATTGCAAAACACACATCGTTTATTTTTTAACGCCGGAAAAATGGCTGATTAGAAACTGATATGAAAACGAATTTAAAAATTTTATATAGCTTGCTGTTTGCTTTTGCGCTGACTTCTGGCTGCAAGAAAATTGAAAACGGCTTTTTGAGCGAAGGTATACGATATAAAGATAATACCATATTTTGCAAACGTGGAATGTCCCTAACGATGTCTGACCGTATTAATACAGATGGTTCTACGCCCCCCTATACATTCGAATTGTTAAACTTAAACGATGAAGCAACAGGTCAGCCCGCACCGGATGTCTTTTTTAAAGAATTTGACATTCTAACCTTTAAGCCTGGTTTAGTGTTCAATGCCGAGACAGATACCACGGTCGAACTACTCAATAAAAAGAGAGAAACAGTAAAGAAAGCCCCGATGGAATTTAATACAGTCAGTGGACAGCTGGTTTTTAATCGAGCTTCTGCCAATCTACCTTTAGGGCGTTTTAATTTTGATGTCAAAATGACCAACCCTAGAGGAGAGCGTGTATTCCCTAAATTGGCAACCATCGAGATTGTAGAACCTACGATTGATGATATGTTTAAAGTAACCTATCAAGCGGCAAGTGGATCGAGCGCTGCAGAAGTTTTTACCGGAATTACAGCCCCAAAAGTGACTTGTACAAAAATTTCAAACGATGGCGCTCGTGTTATCCTAAAGATCGTCGATAAAAATGGAAATGCATTCAATCCTAAAAATGGAGAAGTGATCAAACGGGGGGATCGACCGATGTTTGAATCTCATGTGAAGTTTAATCCAGTCCAAGTGACAGATAATTCGTTGATCTGTGATTTTGAGGTTGCACCTTTTCCGCTTGCTAAATTAATTGGAAAAGATGGAACAGATTGGGGTTTTCTCAATTACTATCGCATCCCCATGAAGTATGCCCAAATCGACGGCTTAAGTGCTAATAATGTCAACCCTGTTTTTGGATTCCAGCTATTGATGGAAGGTACTTATGAGGTTCAGGTAAAACTGCCAACGGTAACTCGTATTACACAATAAAGATTAGGGGAGCATAGTAAGTTCCCCACACTTTATTAAACCCAGATCTATATTAAACTTAGATGCCCACAGTGCGAAAATTAACCAATTATGAGCAAATTTTGACATTTTATTAGATGTGCGATTGACATTTCTCAATATGTTACGCTTGTTGTCTATATTTAGTAAAACCAATGTTGAGTAACCTAATACTAACATGCTATGAAAACGTTACAATTTAATATTCCTGTAATTAAAGGACAAAGCATCACTGTCCAGGAGGATATCTCGGAATCGTTCTATCCACATTTGCATCGTCATCAAGAAGCCCAGTTAATGTGGATTACGAAAGGAAAAGGTGTGTTGCTTGTGGATGAAACCCTCCATGCCTTTAAGGAAAACGATATATTTTTCATCGCTGCTCACCAAGCACATGTATTTAAATCTGTATCCGAGGATAAGGCTGGTGATGCCGCTAGATCCATTTCGATCTTTTTTGATCCGGAAGGGAGGTTGAAACAACTTTTTATGTTGGGTGAATTTGAATCCTTGGAGCAATTTTTAAGTCAGGATTCCAGGGGATTTAAGATTCCGGAGGTGGATTTCGACATGGTATCTAAGCGTATGCTGTTATTAAAACAATCGGAAAAGATCGATAAAATGATGCATTTCTTCTATTTGCTCCGGACACTAGCCCAAATTTCAAAGAGAACAGATGCGCTCTGTCCCGAACCGATGGAGACTGTAGTCGGTTCCACTGGAAAAAATAACCGCATAGAGAAGGTTTGTCATTATATCAATACACATTTTAAACATGGGCTTACTTTAGAAAGTGTTGCAGAAAGGGCACACCTGTCGCCACAGGCATTCTGCCGTTATTTCAAAAAACACTGTGGAATCACTTTAGTTGGTTATCTAAACCGGATACGAATTAATGAGGTTTGTAGTCAATTGGGAAAAGATCATTTACATTTGGAAAATATCTCATTTATTGCTTACAACTGCGGCTTCAATAGCATTACAAATTTTAACCGCGTATTTAAACAGATTATCGGCTGCACACCGAAAGAGTATATTTTGCGCTATGATCAGCGCTATACAGAAAATACAATTGTTTCATATGTTTAGTTTAAGGCCACGTCGTGAGACGTGGCTTTTATGTGGAGAGATTTAGTACGATCAGAAATCCTAATATTCCTAATTTTTGAAGCATAATCTTCATAGACGGTTTTATATTTGATTAGTAACGTGTTGTTTGGAGTATAAAAGTAATACAGCTATTATCCGCTATAAATTTTATAAAAGCGTCATGTACTACCCTAAAACTAAAGAAAAACTTGTCTTATGCTAAGGTCGATTGGAAAATCTATCTATAAATTCGTTAATAATAACGGAAAATCGAGGCCGTATTTAATATTCAAAAAATAAAAATTGGCAATGGAAAATTATAGTCAAACTATCCAGTTGGGTGTAACAAAGGATCGGGTCTTTAAAGCACTAACCGATGAAATACCATTTTGGTGGACAATCATGTTTGAGGGCTCTTCCAATAAGAATGACGATAGATTTACAATTCGCTTTGGAGATCTTATTTACAAAGTAATGCAAGTGGAAGACTTACATGAAAATGCAAAAGTTGTTTGGCATGTCGAAGATTCATTGATAGCCCTTCCCGAATTGAATAATCAAAAAGAATGGATTAACACAACGATCGTTTGGGACATCACAGAAAAAGAAAACGGGATTGTGTTGAAACTTGAACATATTGGCTTATCCCCTGAAATCGAATGCTATGATATTTGTACAGATGGATGGCGACAATTTGTGAAAAGTTTAGAAGCATATATTGAAACAGGTAAAGGACAGCTGCGTTTCTTTGGTAATTTATCGACAATTTCATGGAGTGTGGATGAAAGTTGTTTGGCATAAAAATCATCATGAGGACTATGCCGCAAGACAATTGTCTGATCGTGATCCAAAAGTTTCTTTCGATTATACTCTGCTTTGACCAAATCAATCACTACTGTTCGGGTGATACAGAATATCTGGGATTCTATGCTGGAATCAATATTTTTGTCACGCATATTTTTCCAGAGTTTGATAAATACACGCTGCACAGTTTCTTCGGCTAGATAAGAAGATTTGGTTTTGTTGAGCGCATATTGGTATACTTTGGAACTCCATACGTCAAAGTATTCCTCAAATCTTCGGACAATAGACGCATAATTGATTTCCATAGTGTAGGCTTGGAATAAATGAATTTAGCGATAATGCGCTTTCGCTCCAAGTTTTTTAAAAAATATTTTGCCTCTTTTCTTAGTGGATGAGATTTGTTTTCTGAATGATCTTCGATGTACGGTTATAGACTCTCAATTGGGCGTTTCGTCTTGGTCGGATTGTATTAATACCCTTAGACTGTATTTATACCTCTTCTTGGGCGTTTTGATACGTATGTTTCGAATCTTGTATTTGGACTGGCACAAAGTTTGAATTTTACCCTGCTGTAATACATAAATTATTCACAATAACACATCGACGTATGAAAAAATTAATTCAAACACTGGGACTAGGTATGCTTATTTTAACAGTATTAGTAGGCTTTACATCATGTAGCAAAGATGATGATCCGGCTGATAACGATCTTTTTGTTGGAAAATATGAAGGCACTATTGGCTTTGATGACATGAACAACAATGATAACGATGTTGCCTCGGGAGAAGGAACGGTTACTGTAACAAAAGTTGGCGATACCTATAATTTTGCTTTTGGAAATGGCATTCCTAATCTCAATGGAGTAGATTTTGAAAAAAAGGATAACGTCTTAGTTAATATCGGCTCAGCAGGTACGGGATTTATCCGTATTGATGCCGGTAAATTGACAATTGGTTATACAAAAGACGGCAAGGCATGGACGGCCAATTGTAATCGGAAATAGTCCTGCGAAAAATAGAAAGCGCCTGTTTGCCAGGTGAATGTTGTGAGTTTAACATTTTATAACATTATTTTCTAAACGATTTGCGGAGCGATACTGTTCTATTAACAAACAATAAAACGAAAGTAATTATGAGCGAATTAACATGGAAAGGCCGTTGGAACGAAATCAAAGGCAAGGTAAAACAACAATATGCAGACCTTACCGACGATGATCTATTGTATGCTGAGGGCAAAGAAGACGAATTGGTAGGTAAGCTTCAAAAGAAGACCGGTAAAACACAGGATGAGGTAAATATGTGGTTGAACGATTTGTAGGTTTAGTATTGTGTGATAAAAAGCGGATAACAGCATTGTTATCCGCTTTTTTAATTTGATAACAATTTCCTCAATGAACTTTTATGCTTGTTGAATTCCTATTGCCTTGTACGGATTGTTTTCGTTACAAATCATCAACAGCGCAATACCTTTTATTTTTTGTTAAAATTGAATCGTCGCGCAATACTAAATCCCCAGCGAAATTGCCCTTTGCCCCATGAGCTATTTGTTTCGCTGATAAACTGAGATTCTTGTATTGCGGTCGCATTGGTAAAATTGAGGTGGAAGATATGGCCTCCGGTATCCATTTCTAGACCGACACCCAAAGCATTATAGTAACGTTGACCACCCACTTCTTCACGGTACTTCTTGTTCGATGCTTTTCGGAAAGGCAATGTATAGTCTGCGACTAGCGCAATTCGATTACTAACCTTAGCCCGCCCACCGATACCGATAGCGAATACATCATTTTGATCATTAAAAGCCGTATAATTTCGGTGAAGATAAGAAGGAACTACAACGAGCGAAAGATCTGAGCTGAATTTTCGGGCGATGATGAGCTGCGTTACATAACTCAATCGGTCATTGAAGTTCTCAAAGCTTGCTGCTGAAGACTTATCCGTACTAGCTTCCATCGCGGATAGGGTAGTGCTTCCAAAAAAAGCTACGGAAACAGGTATGCTATTGTCGACCGTTTGTTCGATAAATCGGTATTTCACATTACCCTCAAATAGCTGCCGAGCAGCCGTTGCGCCCTTCGCGCGGGCGATTCCAATGTTCAGGTTATCGAATAAACCATAATCAAAACCTATTCGGATGTCGGTCGAATTATCGAGGCCAAAGAAATTTTTACCTCCACCCGCGCTGCCCGCGATATCGCCAAAGCGGTGATCTACTCTAAAGTCCATTTCATTACGATGAATTGTTTCTGTGGTCTTGAGATTGATCAAATTGCTGGATTTAAAGGTCGCCGTGACTTTTTCATTTTTGGGTGCATCGATATGGATTAATTTATCGAGATCTTCCTGCGCAAATGACTTTGCGAAAGGAAAGCAAAGGAGTATAAGTAGTATTTTTCTCATTTGTAATGAATTCGTATTATGGTTTGTAGGTCGCATCAACGGTGATTTTGACTACTTCAGCAATTTTTTTTCCAACGATGGAAGGAATAGAAATTTTATGATCTGCAAGTTTGACCTGAAAATTTGCTACCGCCTTTATCGTGCCATCTGTAACAGTAAATGTTGCCTTTGTACTGTAAGGTTTAGTAACCCCATGGATTAGAAGTGTGCCTCTTACGTTCAGCGTATAGCTGCCATCCTTTGTTAATTTGTCCGCGTTGTCGACTTTGCCTTTAAATTCTGATAGGGGGTATTGATCACTTTCCATGTAATTTTCATTGAAATGCTCCTGCATGAGCTTTTTGTCAAATTGAAAAGATGTATTTTTTACCCGAAAGATGATATCTCCGGTTTGAAGGTTCATCGCCGAAGCGCCTAAGGTACTTTTGGCTTCGATGTCTTCCAATGGCGCATTACTAAAAAAGGTGATGCTGGTCTCTTTTGAAACAAAAGAAGCCTTTTGCTGCGCAAAGGTCGTCATAGCGATGAGCATCATGAAGAGCGCTATGTACATGTTGATTTTTTTCATATGCCTAACATTAGTTTTCAGGTGAATTCCTTTTGATCCATGCATCCAGCAGTTCTATTTCTTTTGCGGAGAGTGAGCTGCCTAGTGGCATGGATTTGGTCACCAGTACCGCATTATTAATCTTTGCAATATTGTCTTTGACGGAGATATAACCACTGAACGTCCATCGTCCACTTGCCGAACGTCCTGTCGCGTGGCACGAACTACATTTCGTTTCAAAGAGTGCTTTAGAAAAATTCGTGTAAGACACATTTAGTACCGTCACAGTTTCAGTGCCGTTATCCGGATTGTTCGTAAGTTCTTGCGCCTGCTTTTTGGTACAGGCGGAGAAGGAGAGAACTGTTAAGGTAAAGAAAAAAATGACTAGGTAACGATGTGCTCTGAGGCAAGGATTTACGGTTTTTAGATTTTGTGCCATAAGTTTGAATAGTTAGTTTTGGTTTAGTTAGCAGGGGCAACGGTAGAGTTGTCGTTTACGATTGGCCAAACGCCAACGCGTGGGAAACTTATCCCTTTATTATCTCCACGCTGTGTATCCTGGCCGAAGTAATATAAGGGCCATCCTTTGAACGTTAATTGTTTCTTTCCATAGACGGTAATGACAGCGATGTCAGCCGTACGAACAAGCGAAGGCAGAGCTCCAGTCTCTTTTTGAAAGATAGGCCAGATCGCATCATTACTGAAATCTGCAGCAGTATAATTGTTTTTGTTGAATTTGTCGGGTTTAAAGGCATACAACGTTCTGCCCTTATCATCGGTCAGGTAAATTGTTTTTCCGGTTCCTTCGGTATAGTCGCCTAAATAGTTTTTAGTATCGTGTCCGATAAGTTGCGCATTCGCAACCATGAGTAAATAATCAGGTTTGGCCACGTACCATATTTTATTGACAGCATCTCCTTTCACCTGACCGGATTGACTATCGCCTGCATAATTGTAAAGCGGCCAGCCCTTAAATGTGTTTTGTTTCGAGCCATCTTCACGTGTTATTTCACCGATCAGGCTTTTGTCAATTTTTAGGTCTGTGCTTGTTTCACTGCTGTAATAAACCGGCCAAGTGGTCAAACAATTACCGCTGCAGGTCGAAGCTCCTTTTGTATCATTCGAAAAGAAATAGAGTGTTTTACCGTCGGCATCGGTCAGAATATTACCAAATTGGGTATTGGCAGACATTTGCACGCCCTTGTTTTTATTTTCGACATTGCCAGGTTCACCATCGCTTTTTGAACATGCAGAAAACAATGTTAAGGTCAATAGACCACCTATAAAAGTTAATTTGACTTGTTTTTGGTTTGATTTCATAATGGTATGTTTTAAAATAATGTCTTGATATTACGATCAGGTCAGTGAAAAGGTTGCTTGGAAATTGAGTTGAAAAAAAATATTTTTTGGAGGCAACCTTTTCGATTATCCTCTCGTATAAGACTTAATACTATATTTATCAAAAGAAAGAAGCAATATCGAGTGGCGATAACAGAAGTTGACGAAAAATCTATCCATATTATTAAAGGATGTATTGATGAGGACCGCAGGGCTCAGAAAGATCTTTACACCATCTACTACGCTATGTCTTTAGGGATATGTCTGCGCTACGCTAATAACAGGGAAGATGCTATCAGTATTTTAAATGAAGGCTTTTTCAAGGTTTTTAAAAATATCAACAAATATGATTTTCAGAAGCCTTTTTCCATATGGATCAAAAAAATCATGACAAATACTGCAATTGATTTTTATCGGGCAAAGATTAAACAGGGCATCTTGGTAGATGTATCCATGTATGAGCATACCATTATTGAGGATGATAGCATCAGTCAAAAGTTAAACTATGAAGATTTATTAGCGATGGTACAGCAGCTTCCACCTGCCTACAGAACAGTGTTCAATCTCTATGCGATCGATGGTTATGGACACGAAGAAATTAGTGGCATGCTGGGAATTGCCATTGGAACATCAAAATCTAATCTGCATAAAGCACGTGGTAGACTGGCGGAAATGGTGGAAGTTCAAGGGGTAAAATTTGGTAAAACGGAGGAGAAAAGATGATGGAAAAGGATAAGAATAAGGTTGATGAGCTATTTAGGTCGGGCTTAAGTGATGCTAACTTTGACTTTGATGAATCACATTGGCAAGATATAGAATCGCGATTGGACAATGAAAGGCGTGTAAAGAGACGAAAGATCGTCGTCTTAACGAGCTTGGCAGCTACACTTGCAGCAGTTTTAACGATCTTTTTTGTTTGGAATAGCGCGTTATTTAAAACCAATAATTTACCAGGTGAAATAAATACAGCCGGTATTTCGCCTGAAAAGGAGGTTCCGGAGAACAAAACTGTTCAACCTAAGGAGTATTCGCCAGACGAAACCAAACGGGATCAAGATTGGATTGCATTTCAGCCGAACAAACGTGCGAATAATGTGTTCCAGATTTCAAATGAAACCATCGTACTGCAAGATATCCGTTTGGAGAAGATAGCCGATGCAAATCCGATAATCGGGCAAGAAAGAAAACTAAATACTGTATTCACAATTCCAACCATGGAATATAACAATCAAAGATTGCCTCATTTCAACTTAAGAGAAGAACCGGTTGAAGGGACAGGGGAGCGTCTGGCAGCCATTTATCAGCCTAAAGAAAGTGTGGGATCCAATGCGCAGGAAAGAGAGCGGTCGGTTGTTAGTTTCTTGGCCGGGCCAGATCTGACAAGCGTGCGGGGGGCAGGTAAATCCTCCCTTAGTGAAAATATCGGTTTGGCCTATTCCTATCCCCTCACAAAAGCACTGCGTGTGTCTGTGGGTGCTACCTACGCTAAAAAGAATTATACGTCAGCGTATAAATTTTATGCGCCATCAAATCCACCGGAAATGGCACAATTGCCGAGCAATGTGAGCGCTGTATGTGATGTTCTTGATGTACCACTGACAGCGAGTTATACGGTTTTGAAAGGTAAAAAAGTGAAGTTCAATGTCAGTGCAGGACTTTCGAGCTATTTTATGCTAAAGGAAAAATATACCTTCGACTACGAAGGTGGAGGTAGCTATGGCGGATCTCAGAAAAGTGCCGTCTATGAAGTGAATGGAGAGAACCAGCATATCTTTGGTGTTGCCGATTTCTCGATCTCCATTGAGAAGAAAATTAACGATAAAATTAATATTGGCGTAAAACCTTTTGTTAAAATGCCTTTGACAGGGATAGGTTACGGAAATGTAGATCTGGAATCTAAAGGCGTTGCGTTTACCTTGGGAATGAGTTTGTAATGCGGAATCGCTCGGCTTTCGTTTGGGGCATGTTCGGTACAGCTTCGCATCAGGGAGCGCCTCTGGGCGTACTAATCTTCTATTTCATTTCTAATGTGCTGTTCGTATGTGAACAATTCGAATAATAACTGTTCGCATACGTACATTTCATTTTTTGAAGCAGATCCTAAATTAGGCTATAATGCGCTTCAGAAGGTATAAATGAACTAGAGGACCCTATGGTATGGTATTTGGCACGGAGCTAACAAAATTGATCTTATGTTCTTTATGCATTTTGAAGTTCAATTTTCATTTTAGTCATTCACTATAAATAAATATATAGGTTGTTTAGCTGCGTCGGGAGATGCGGCTTTTTTTGAGGGCAAAAAGCCTGATTTGACGAATTTGCCCCTTAAAATAAGAAGATTTTACCCCCCTTCCGTTGTAACGTTTTTGATAATATTGCAAGTGTCAATACGACATTTTATGGTGTTGGCAATATTAAATAACCAAGAGTGTTTGCCTGATTAGCTGAATACCCGCTCCAAATCATATAAAAAATAGGTGTAGGAAAAGTAAGCTGGCTAAAACTCAAAAACAGCTAAATAACCAAGTTTAATTATGATGAATTTACCAATCAAAAGTGGATTGTTTGATCCTTGAATTCCCAATGAAACGCAATAATGCTACCTCATATTGCCGTACTACGCTTCATCAAAATATTTTAATTACTAAACAGTTTTACTTATGAAAAGAAAAATAGTATTCACACCGTGCTGGCTTTGTTGTATCTGCTTTTTACTTTTAAGCTTACAGCAGACTTATGCGCAGTCAATAACTGTACGGGGCCAGGTTACCGAAAATAATAGGCCACTGGCCGGAGTGACCGTCAAAAATATCGGTTCCACAGTGCAAGCACAAACAGATACACAGGGAAAATATACGATCAGTGCTGCCACAGTCACGGCATTAGAATTTACCTTTCTAGGTTATGCGAAACAGCGCTTTGAATTCAGTCAGCTCAAACAGATCAGCCAAGGGAACTACGAGCTTAACGTGCAACTTGATGCTTCCGAAGGAGATGTTTTGGATGAAGTGGTGGTGGTCGGTTTCGGTTCGCAGAAAAAAACAAACCTGACCGGTTCGGTTGCGGTGGTGGATGCCAAGCAACTAGAAAATAGGCCGGTAAGAAATGCGATCCAGGCACTGCAAGGACTGGCACCAGGACTAAATATTTCCCAAAACTCGGGAACGATGGAAACCAATCCATCCATTAATATCCGGGGGACGGGCACCATCGGAACCTCTTCTTCGGCACCACTGATTTTAATCGATGGTTCTGAAGGGTCTTTGGCGGCACTAAATCCACAGGATATTGAAAGCGTATCTGTATTAAAAGATGCTGGAGCGGCTTCAATTTACGGCTCTAGAGCTGCCTTTGGGGTTATTTTAGTTACTACAAAATCTGGAAAGGCTGGACGTACATCGGTAAATTATAATAATAGCTTTCGTATGAATGCCCCAACATTAATGCCGAAGATGATGGATTCTTATACATTTGCGCAATACTTTAATCAGGCCGAAGTCAACGCAGGTGGTTCACCACATTTCTCCGCGGAGCATCTGCAGCGCATCCTGGATTATCAAAACGGAAGCCTGAAAAATTCGACGATAGTCGATCCAAACAATAAATTGTATTGGGCTGAAGGATATGCCTATGGTAACGACAACAACGATTGGTTCGATGTCATGTATCGGGATCAGGCTTTTGCTCAGGAGCACAACCTAAGCCTCAATGGTGGAACCGAAAAAACAACTTATTACCTTTCAGGTAATATTATGAAACAACAAGGGTTGATGGCCTTCAATACGGATCATTACGACCGTTACGCTGTTGCTGCTAAAATCAATTCTAAAGTATCTGACATCTTTCAGGTAAATTACAACGCGCGATTGGTGCGTGAAGACTACAACCGTCCGGCTGCATTGACCAATAGTTTTTATGATGATTTAGGCAGACAGGGCTGGCCAACGCTGCCTCTGTATGATCCAAATGGATACTTGTTCAGTTCTCCCTCACCTGCACTTGCCATGAAAGAAGGCGGACAGGATAAATCAAGTAAGGATTACATTTACCAACAGTTACAACTCATCCTCGAACCTATTAAAGGATGGCGTACAACTGGTAATTTTAACTATAGAACCACAACTCAATTTCGTCATTGGGACTCGCAGCGTCTTTACAACCATGACGTGAATGGTGATCCGTATCTGTATAAAAACTCATCCAATGTGTACGAATTTGGTTTAAAGGAAAACTACTATAACATTAATATCTTTTCTGATTACGATAAGAGCTGGGGCGACCATCATGTTAAAGTTATGGTCGGTGGTCAGATTGAACACACGGCCTATCGCAATCTCGGTGTGCAACGCGACGGAATCATTATCCCGGATCAACCGGTATTGAATCTGACCTCCGGCACAGACATCAATGGAAAAGCAGTAGTGCCTTCTGTATCTGGCGAATATCAAAAATGGGCAACAGCGGGTTTCTTCGGCCGATTGAATTACAATTATGCAGAAAAATACCTATTGGAAGCTAATTTGCGTTATGACGGTTCATCACGCTTCCGCAGCGATAGCCGCTGGGGCTGGTTTCCTTCAGTTTCTGCAGGATGGAACATCGCCAAAGAAAACTTTATTGCAGAGTCGGCACCATTTATTAATATGCTGAAATTAAGAGCTTCCTACGGAGAACTGGGTAATCAAAATACCGATGTCTGGTATCCGACTTATGTCACGCAACCAACGGGTACAGCCAATGGCGCTTGGCTAATTAATAATGCTCGACCAAATTCTGCTTCGGCTCCAGGCTTGGTAAGTGCCTTATTGACCTGGGAATCCATCAATACCAAAAACTTAGGCGTCGATTTTGCTTTTTTAAATAGCCGACTTTCTGGGTCTTTTGAGGTCTTCGAACGGAAAACATTTAATATGGTCGGCCCAGCTCCACAGTTGCCTAATACATTAGGAACCCAGGTTCCTCAAACAAATAATACCGACTTAAAAACAAGAGGGTTTGAAGCTACACTGGGCTGGAATGACCGTACAGCCAGTGGTTTCGCATATGGAGCAAAGTTTCTCCTGTCGGATTATACCACAACAGTAACACGCTATCCAAACGCAATAGGGTCATTATCAAACTATCGGGAAGGCCAAAAGTTAGGTGAAATATGGGGATATCAAACCCTTGGTATCGCAAAGACAGAGGAACAGATGAGTCAACATCTGGCGAGCTTGCCCAATGGTGGACAAAATGCATTAGGAACACAATGGGGGGCAGGCGATATCATGTATGCGGATTTGAATGGCGACGGAAAAATAGATGGTGGAAGCAATACAGAGGCCGATCCTGGTGATCGTCGTGTGATTGGAAACAGCACGCCGCGTTACTCCTTTGGATTGAATCTGAATGCGGATTACAAAAATTTTGATTTTAGTGTTTTCATGCAAGGTGTCATGAAACGCGACTATTGGCAAGGTGGCTATTATTTTTGGGGAGCAACTTCAAAATGGTGGTCAACGGGCTTGGTCGATCATCTTGATTATTTCCGTACCGCAGACAATCCATTGGGCGAAAATCTTGATGCGTATTACGCACGTCCTGTTTTTGGAACCTCCAAAAATCAACAGACGCAGACGCGCTTTTTGCAAAATGCAGCCTATATCCGCATAAAAAATATTCAGCTAGGCTATACCTTACCGAAAGAAACAACCAAACGTTTTGGTGTGGAGCGTCTACGCGTATACGTTTCCGGAGAAAATATCTGGACCGGCTCAAGTGTAGCGGGAATGTTTGATCCCGAAACTATTGATGGCGGAAGCAACGGAACGGTTTATCCATTGACAAAAGTATGGTCTGCAGGTTTAAGTGTTACATTTTAAGTCGATTCATTATGAAATTCAATAGTACTATTTTTAGATTGATGCAATTGGGCCTTGTCGCTTTGGTAGGCCTAGCTTCCTGCAATAAATATTTGGATATTGCCCCCCCTTCGTCCATCATACCTGAAGCGTATCTGGATGAGGAATCACAACTTGCTGCTTATACCGTAAATCAATATGCTGGACTGTTTCCTTCGCATGGCAACTGGTCCTTTGGCACGTTCGGCATCGACGGAAATACAGACAATATGGCTACTCCAACACTCGATAATAAGTTTATTCCAGGCCAATGGCGCGTTGGATCGAACGGCGGTGACTGGGATTTTTCAAGTATTTATCAGATGAATTATTTTATCAATACGGTGGTTCCCAAATGGAAGGAAAATCGTATTCTCGGAAATTCCAGTAACATAGCACATTATATCGGTGAAGCCTATTTTTTACGGGCTTATGTTTACTTTGGGAAATTGCAGGCCTTGGGCGATTTTCCGATTATTCGCAATGTGATGTCGGATAAGGATAAGAGTATTTTAGTGGAAGCGAGCAAGCGTTCACCAAGAAATGAAGTCGCGCGTTTTATACTTTCAGACTTGGATTCGGCCATTACCTTGCTGAACCAAAGTTCTCCCGATGGCAAGAAACAGCGGATCTCAAAAAATGTAGCCCAGCTGTTCAAGTCCCGAGTAGCTTTGTACGAAGGTACCTGGCTCAAATACTTTAGCGGAACCGCATTCGTCCCTAAAGGACCAGGATGGCCTGGTGCGGCAAAATCATACAATAGCAATTATGCATTTCCGACGGGAAGTATTGCCGGAGAGATCGACTACTTTTTAACGCAGGCCATGGAATCGGCAGCTGCGGTTGCTGACAATGTGCCGCTGGTGAGCAACACCGGAATAATAGAATCTGCCAACAATGAGAATCCTTACTTCAGTATGTTTGGTGCCGTGGATATGTCCAGCTATGGCGAAGTACTTTTGTGGCGACAATACAACCAGAGTTTGGTGACACACAATGTACCGGTATATGCACAGCGTGGCAATTATGCGGTTGGTTTGACACGCGGCCTTGTTGAAAGCTTCCTGATGTCCAATGGACTGCCTATTTACGCTTCCGGCAGTGGTTATGCGGGCGATGATTACATCGCAGATGTTCGGAAAAATCGCGATGGTCGTTTACAATTGTTTTTAAAAGAGCCCGGCCAAAAGAATGTATTGGTCAATATTGGACAAGGTACGCACTATACCCTTATTGAACCCACACCGACTGTTTACGATACCGATTGGGAAAGACGTTATACAACGGGGTATACTATACGTAAAGGTATTTCATACGACGGTTTACAAACGCTAAACGGACAGGGATTTACGGGTAGTATTACCTTCCGAGCTACCGAAGCTTACCTCAATTATATGGAGGCCTGTTTCGAAAAGAATCAAAATTTAGATACGAAGGCGCAGGCCTATTGGCGCTCATTGCGTACACGTGCTAAGGTCGACCAAGATTTCAATGCAACCATTGCTGCAACACAAATGGAGAAAGAGAAGAAAGATTGGGGCGCGTATTCTGCAGGACAGTTTGTGTCACCTACATTGTACAATATACGTCGCGAACGCAGAAGCGAACTCATGGCGGAAGGTCTACGTTGGATGGATCTCAAGCGCTGGCGTGCGATGGACCAGCTGATTACAACAGCAGACCATTTTGAAGGCTTTAAACTCTGGGGGCCGATGAAAGATTGGTACAAACCCGAACAGCTGATTTATGGCGCTACCAATGATAAATCTGTCGTTTCAGATCCTGCACGGAGTGAATACCTCAGACCATTGGAGGTCCGAAGCAATGCCCTGTCTTATACTGGGGTGAAATTTGCCATGGCGCATTATCTTGCACCTATTGCCGTCGAGCATTTCCAGTTGGCTTCGGATGATGGAACAGCAGAAAATTCCGTTATTTATCAGAATCCAGGATGGTCACTGATCAGTGGAACTGCCCCAACCGGCTTGTAGAAATATAAAAAGGGATATGTGTCATCTCATTATTACACAAATACGAATATATCCCTCTTTTTGACTCAATATCCCCCTTGACTACGTAGGAAAAGGGGGATATTTTTGTTTACTGATCATCACGAGCAGTTAACTCAAAGAAACTTAAACTAAATCATGAAAAAACTTTTATCTGTCTGTCTTAGTTTGCTGTCAAGTTGTTTTATCGCCTATAGTCAACAGCCCATCCTACCGCAGTATAAATTGGTCTGGTCGGATGAATTTGATTATAATGGTGCACCCGACACGACTAAATGGAGTTACGAAGAAGGTTTCAAACGCAACCGGGAAGAGCAGTGGTATCAAAAGGAAAACGCTTCCTGTCGTAATGGCCTGTTGGTTATTGAAGCAAAAAAAGAACAACGTAATCATCCGGGTTTTATTCAGGGCAGCTCTGATTGGATTGCCAGCCGTAAAAAGATAACCTATACTTCGGCTTCGATAAATACTTTAGGAAAGCAGCACTGGAAATACGGAATTTTTGAAATCCGCGCGCGTATCCCTGTTGGAGAGGGCCTTTGGCCCGCATTCTGGACTTTAGGCACGAGCAAGGAATGGCCATCCAATGGTGAAATAGATATCATGGAATATTATCGCGGCAATATATTAGCCAATATCGCAACTGGCACTGACCAACGGTGGAAAGCACATTGGTTCGGTAAGACAAAAGCAGTCAAAGATCTTGGCGGAAAGGCTTGGGCAGATCAATTTCATATCTGGCGCATGGTTTGGGATGAAGATGCCATTACGCTTTATGTGGATGATATGGAAATGCTTCACGTCCCTATGGATCAATTGGTCAATCGGGACGGTACAGGATTCAATCCATTTACCCAACCACATTATCTCCTGTTAAATTTGGCCCTCGGTGGAATAAACGGTGGCACGATAGCTGATAAATTACTTCCCGCTAAATATGAAATTGATTATATCCGGGTCTATCAAAAAGTAGAACGTGCTGAAATGAATAGCTTTACGCCAGGGGAAATATGGAAAGACCAATCCGGTGATGTGATCAATGCCCATGGCGGCGGCGTACTTCATCAAAATGGAAAATATTATTGGTATGGTGAGAAACGTGGCGGAACGACATCCCAGGGCGTCAATGTGTACTCATCCAATGATTTGTATAACTGGAAGTTTGAAGGATTGGCTCTCACACCTAGCGCAGATTCTACAAGCGATATTGCCTGGGGCTGTATTATGGAACGGCCAAAGGTTATCTATCATGAGCAGCTGAAGAAATATGTGATGTGGTTCCATCTTGAGTTGAAAGGGCAAGGCTATGCAGCAGCCAGGGCCGCCGTTGCTACCAGTGACTCTCCGCTTGGGCCGTTTCAGTTTGTCCACAGCTTCCGGCCAAATAACAATATGTCACGTGATATGGGTTTATTTGTAGACATCGATGGCAGGGCTTACCAAATCTATTCATCGGACGAAAACTATGCCTTACGCCTGGTTCAATTAACCGATGATTACCTACATGTGACAGCAAAAGATTCCTTACTCTTCCGGAATCATCGGGAAGCCCCAGCTTTATTCAAGCATAAAGATCAGTATTATCTGATCACCAGCGGATGCACCGGCTGGGCTCCAAATCGTGCAGAGCTCCATGTCGCTAAGAGTCTTTTTGGCCCCTGGAAATCCCTAGGGGATCCAATGCAAGGGCCAAATTCGGCTTTGACTTATGGCGGTCAATCCACATTTATTCTTCCTGTCGCAGGAAAAACAGATGCCTTTATCTTTATGGCCGACCGCTGGAACCCCAAAGATCTTATGGATAGCAGATATATCTGGCTACCGGTAGATCTCCAGAATGAAAAAGTACAGATAAATTGGAAGGATCAATGGGATTTAAGTGTATTTCACTAGGCCTGCCGTATGGCCGTATTTAACCTACATTCTGTGAAACAAACCACTCTTTTTTGAATTGATTTCTTAATCGCTAAATAATAAAACATGCAGTTTGTGAATAAATTGGTGCTTATTCTACTCTATAGTTTGATATTCAATTTTGGACATGCGCAGTCCAGTGTTACCTTGACACATGGACCGCGTAAAATGCAACAGCTAGATACTCTTGTCCGAAAAGGAATCCCTTGGTTGGATGAAACGATAACCGAAGAAAACCGGCTGCCCATGCATACCGATTTTGTGACCTTTCCGAATACGTCTCAGATCGTCAATAGCGATTGGCGTGAATCTTCCGCTTATTTAAGTTTGAATGGTCCCTGGAAATTTAAATGGGCAGATAGTCCGTCAAAATTACCGGCCAATTTTGAATCGTTGACTTATGATGATCATCTTTGGGCTAATTTTCAGGTGCCTGCAAACTGGGAACTCAATGGATACGGTTTCCCGATGTATACGACCTCCGGTTTTGAATTCACTTATTTGATCGGAAAACCAAATCCACCAATTGTGCCGATGGATTTCAACCCCACGGCTGTGTACCGCCGAGAGGTAGTCATTCCTGAGGATTGGCAGGGCAAACCTATTATCCTCCATATTGGGGCTGCCAAATCAAATCTATCTGTTTGGGTAAATGGTCAATATGTGGGGTATGGGGAGGATAGCAAATTACCTTCCGAGTTTGATGTAACAAGATATTTGAGAAAAGGAAAAAATCTAATCACAATGCGCGTCATGCGTTGGGGAGTTGCAAATTATTTGGAGGATCAGGACATGTGGCGCCTCAGTGGAATCACACGAGACTGTTATCTGCTGGCACGGCAACCGATATATCTACGTGATATTCAGTTGGCACCGACCCTCAACGATTCTTTTGATGAAGGACAGCTAAATACTAAGCTGATTTTTAACCAGAGCAGTCAAGATGAGTTAAGAGCAGAGGTTTCATTACATAGAAATGGTCGTCTTGTGTCAGTTAAAACTGTTAAAGTCTCGGGACAAGAGATGGATATTGCACAGACCATAGAGCGTCCTGCACTATGGTCGGCCGAAATGCCAAATTTATACCAGGTGACTGTTAAGCTAATAGACCACGAGGGTAAACTCAGCGAGGTCGTTCCCCAGCAAGTGGGCTTCCGTCGGGTTGAGATCAAAGAAGGTCAGTTGCACGTGAATGGACAGCCTATACTTATCAAGGGAATAAACAGGCACGAAACAGATCCTGTAACAGGGCATGTGATCTCCAAAGAAAATATGTTGCGTGATGTACAGCTCATGAAAAAGTTCAATATCAATGCTGTCCGTACCAGCCACTATCCCAATGCCGAATATTGGTTGCAACTCTGTGATCAATATGGATTGTATGTGATTGATGAGGCTAATATCGAATCTCATGGCATGGGCTATGATCTGTCTTATACGATGGCCAATAGGCCGACCTGGGAAAAGGCACATGTTGCCCGTGTTGAACGTCTTATTCAGCGCGACCGGAATCATCCCAGCGTAATTATTTGGAGCATGGGCAACGAAGCTGGAAATGGCTACAATTTCTATCGGGCCTACCTCCGGATGAAAGAGCTCGATAAAAGTCGCCCTGTACAATACGAAAGGGCTGTGAATAATTATGGGGAATTAAGATTTGATTGGAATACCGATCTGATTGTTCCCATGTATGCAAGCCCATCGGCGATGAAAAATTATGCAGCGCGCAACCCTAAGCCCCAAAGGCCCTTTATTCAATGTGAGTATGCCCATGCCATGGGAAATTCATTAGGAAATTTTAAGGATTATTGGGACATCATTCGGGCAAATAAAGGAATATTCCAAGGCGGATATATCTGGGATTTTGTGGACCAATGTTTTATTAAAATCAACGCTAAAGGCGATACGGTTTATACCTATGGTGGAGACTATGAGCCTAAGGAAGCCATAACGGACTGGAATTATGCTTCCAAAGGCATTTTTTATGCTAATAGGACACCCTATCCGCATGCCTGGGAAATGAAGAAAGTATATCAAGATATCCATAGCAGCCTAATGAAGGAGAAAAAGATACAGGTTTACAATGAACGTTTTTTTACCGGACTTGACAATGTTGAACTTCAATGGGAGCTTATTGTTGATGGAAAGAAAGCCCAATCTGGTTTAATCAGTCACTTGAATGTGTTGCCGCAACAATCTGGTGTGCTGTTTATCCCTTATCAAACAGATGCACGTGGGGAGAAATTTCTGAATCTGACTTATCGATTGAAAAAAGCCGAACCCTTACTTCCTATGGGGCATATTATTGCAACCGAACAGTTGTCTTTAGGTGGTGTTTTTCAACCTAATACAACCATTGTGGCACAGGGGAAAATCAAGACTGAGCGAAAAGATGGAAATCTGATTATCTCGGCAAAACAGCTGCAGATGGAGTTTGACCTTAAATCAGGATGGCTGACCAGATATCATTACAAAGGACGGGATTTAATGGATGAGCATGCTTTATTTAAGACTAATTATTGGCGTGCACCGAATGATAACGATTTCGGTGCAAATACACCTGAAAAACTGAAATCTTGGAAACAGGTTACGGATTCTATTGAATTACTTGAAATTAGATCCGAATTAATCGATAGCCTGGTCTATGTCTATGCGGCCTACAAAATGCCTCAGGTATATGGACAGTTAGCAATGAAATACTGCATTAATCAACGGGGTGAAATGCGCGTTTCTCAATCATTCACGGCTGACACCACAAAAAAGGTTGCTGTTCTGCCACGTTTCGGCATGCAATGGATCATGCCTGCTGGCTTTGAGGCCATTAATTACTACGGTAGGGGACCACAGGAGAACTACATCGACCGTAATTTTGCATCGCATGTCGGAATTTATAAACAGACCGTCGATCAACAGTATTTTCCTTATGTAATGCCACAGGAGACAGGTAATAAGACCGATGTCAGGTGGATGGAAATAAGAAATAAGCAAGGTGAGGGATTGTTTTTTACGGCAGATTCTACTTTCAGTATAAGTGCCTTGCATTATTTTGATAAGGATTTGGACGACGGTCCCAAGCGACAACAACGCCATGCCGCTGACCTTGTCAAAAGGAAACAAACGCAAGTTAATATTGACCTCAGACAAATGGGCGTAGGCGGAATCAATAGCTGGGGAGCATGGCCGCTTCACGAATATACATTGCCGTACAAAGATTATTCATTCTCCTTCGTTATAAAACCAGTCGAATAATTATAGCGTCCTGTACAGCAGAAAGAGCTCGTGATTGTTGTACAGGACTTATTTTACTTTTTAACAATTCAGACTAAGGCCGGTCTACATGGAATTCATTCTGAAATGCTTTTCGGTACTTTTTGACATAGTCGGATGGTGTATCGCCAAACAATTTGTTGAATTGTTGTCTAAAGTAGCGCTGATCGTAAAAACCTGTTAAGTTAGCTACTTCATTAATTTTCGAATCTGTCAAAATAAGCATTTCTGCTGCTTTTTTGAGTCGTACCGACCTGATAAATTCATTGATCGATTTGCCTGAAATTGTTTTAATTTTTTTATAAAGTGACGAATGACTCATCCCCGTTTTTTCGGCAAGGCTTATTACAGTCAATTCTTCCAGTAGGTTCTCTTCAATAATCTCAATGCACCGTTCTATGAATAGCTTGTCTGTGATCGATATCTTTAGCTCATTCGACTGTAATGTGATAGCGTTAAGGAAAAAGTCCTGAAGGTTCTTTTTGTTCTGCAGTAATGTCTTGACCCGAAGCAACAATATTTCCGAATCAAATGGCTTGTGGATATAATCATCGGCACCATATTGAATTCCGGCTAACTTCGTGC
The DNA here is from genome assembly GCF_002377215.1 of Sphingobacterium sp. UBA3519. Lineage (NCBI taxonomy): Bacteria > Pseudomonadati > Bacteroidota > Sphingobacteriia > Sphingobacteriales > Sphingobacteriaceae > Sphingobacterium > Sphingobacterium sp. UBA3519. The sequence continues at coordinate 87,385 of NZ_DFPI01000031.1, read as the reverse complement.
CGTCGGAAGTACTTGAAGTAAGCAGGATGATTTGAATATGGTTGAGCGTAGCATTAGATTTTACGGCTTTGCAGAGTGACAATCCATCCATCTCTTCCATGATAATATCACTTATGACCAGATCAGGTTGTTTTTCGTTGATCATAGCTAATGCCTGAACGCCATTACGGGCACCATAGACCGTATATTCTACCTTAAAAATGTCGGTAAGATAGCTGCGGATCGCATCGTCGTCGTCAACCAATAAGATACTGAATTTTTTGCTTGATATGGCCGTTGGAAATGTGGGAGCTGTTTCTGTCACCACTTGTGCATCGTATAGCATTTGAATCCCCGACTCGTTGCGGTGCGCTACATCTGCCAATGGTTCTTCGGCCGGCATTTGTTGTGCCACGATAGGCAAAACGAGGTCGAATGTTGTTCCCGCTGTTGTTGAACTCGTATAACTTATTTTTCCGGCGTGCATTTCAACAAAAGTTTTGACCAGATACATGCCGATCCCGAATCCCGTTTGTTTTTTGGGGCCAGTCAGTGGATCCGAAAAATATTTGTCGAATATTCTATCGCCAAGATGTTCGGGGATACCTTTTCCCGAATCCTTGATCTGAATGGTTAATTCCCTACCCTGTTGCGATAGAGCAATATGAATAGCGCCATCGGAAGGCGTAAATTTAAAGGCATTTGATATTAGATTGCATAAGATGATCTCAATTTTTTCTTTGTCGGCATTGACAAAGACCGGATCGGAATTTTCCTGGAACTGATAATTTATCTTTTGTAATTTTGCCTGGGCAGCGAAATATAGAAATATTTCTTTCATAAAGCTTTGACAGTCGAAAATGCTGGTTTTGAGCTGTTCGGCACCGTCCTCTGTTTTTCTAAATACAAGCAGCTGGTCCACCAAGCTCAAAAGCCTTTTGGCGTTCCTATGTACTACCTGAAGGGAAGCCCTGTCTTCAGACTCTTTATTGGTCTTCAGCAGATCTTTAATCGGATTAATAATTAGGGTCAGCGGTGTTCTAAATTCATGCGATATATTGGTAAAAAATGCGTGCCTCTTTTCATTGAGTTCTCTTTCCTTTTGGATGGTGAATTTTGAAAGCTGTATTTCATAATTTAAAGCGATTTGCCTCCTCCGATAGCGCAGATACCATAGCCCCGTATAGATCATAGCCAGCGTGTAAAGCAGGTAAGCCCACCAGCTTCTATACCAAGGCGGGAGAATTTGAATCTCGAGCTTAATCTGCTTATTTGTCCAATTGCCTTCCGAGTCGGTCGATTGAATAAGCAGGGTATAATTTCCTTCATGCAGGCCGTTGTAATTGATAGATCGGGTAGACCCGGCATCGTTCCATTGCTTGTCTAAACCTTCCAAGCGGTATCTATATTTTATCTTTTGTGGCGAATCAAACTCCAAGGCGGCAAACTCCAGCGAAAAAGTAGATTGATTGTAGGGAAGGGTCAATTTGTGAATAGTATTATCTTTTCCAATATCGACCCGGTCGCTCAGTTCGGCAATCTTTTTATTGTTAATTTTAAGACTTGTGATTGCTAAGGCAGGTTCATAAATTTTCAGTTTGATACTATCTGCATCAAAGATGTTAAAACCGTTGTTTCCTCCGAAAAGAAGATGGCCATCTTTGAGCTTAAATGCTGCTCCATAAGAAAACTCGTTGCTTTGAAGCCCATCCGTTTCTTCGTATCGTACAATTTTTTTAGTGGAAGGATCGAACTTCGAGAGGCCATTAAAGGTACTTAACCATAGTTTCCCGGTTTTATCTTCCAAAATATTAAGTACGGCATTGTTACTCAAACCTTCATTTGTGGAATAATTTTCGACAATCTTTTTTGATTTGCTATCAAATGCCAAGAGCCCTTTACCTTCTGTTCCTAACCAAAGTCTGTTATTTTTTCCGAGCCGAATGGCACGAACAGGTTTTCCGATTAAATACCTGGCGCTTTTTCGTGTCTTCTTGTTTAGCTGTATGATCTCATTGTAATTCCCCATCCAGATATTACCTTGTTTATCGTCAATCATGCAATTGATATCATAGATGTCTTCGCTGAAGACTTCAAATTGGTCGCTTGTCGGATTATATGTATATACTCTTCCCTCAGAAAATGTCGCTGCCCAGATCTTCTCATCCTGATCCTTAAAAAGTAATTGTACACTGTTATTTACGACCCCATTTGGCGTCCTGCAAACATAATATTTTAAAGCCGAACCTTTTGCATAACGCGCAATGCCCCTTTCGGTTGCGATCCATAGATCTCCGTTAGTTCCGGTCAAAAGATGGTTTATCGTATTGTCTGGCAATTGCTGTGGCCCTTTTTGAAAAGATTGAACCTGATTGGTCTTGTTATCCCATACATAAAGGCCATCACCTTCGGTACCAATCCAGATCTTGTTATCATACTCAACGAAAGAACGTACAAATTTGTGCGCTAAGTTAAATCCCGCATAATGTTTCTGCTGTAAATAATTAAATTTATAGCCATTGTTATCAATGGTCTCAATGCCGCCCTTTCCGGTGCCAATCCATATTTTACGCTGGGAGTCTATGTAAACCGTATAAATGGTTTTGCTATTCAGTGAAAATTGTACGGGCTGTAGAACATTTTTATTTGCTGCTTTTCCATGAGATAGGTTAAGTATAAAAATGCCATTGTTTTGGGTGGCTAACCAAAGTTTGTTTTGCCCCTCCAGCGTCAGCATGTTGATCTGGCTCGATTTAAGCTCCTGTGGATACAAGGACGAAAGCATATGGTCTTTGATTTTCCAAACAAATAGCCCCTCGTAATTACCAATAAAGAGTTCACCGCTGTTTGTGCTAGCCATACAGGTTGCACTCGTAATAGCCTTCGATACAAGATTCAACTGCTGAGTTTTTTTGTCGAAAGCATATAAACCGCGTCCCTCTATAAAAACCCATACCATGCCGGTCGCGTCAATGTGCGTGGCCGATACGTGGTAGTATAAGGTGGATAGGTTCGATTTATAATCTTTAAAAGCAATTTGTATGGCATATGCTTCTTGATGACTTTTGTAAAATAGCCCCCAGCCGTTTGTGCCGATATAAATATTATTATCACTATCGATTTGAATGGATTTCGTATCGGCATTGAGATGATATGACCGTTTTGATTTTTGGTCTATATAATTTAAACGCGTGAAAGTATCAAAATTTCGGTCGTAGACTCCAATTCCTTGACCAGTTCCTATCCATAATTTTTTATTATGGTCTTCTGCTATACAATAGATATAATTATGCGGAATGCTATTTTCGTTATTTAGCTGATTTCTGTAGGTTTTTATATCATAACCGTCGAATCTGTTTAGCCCGTCGTAGGTACCAAACCACATGAAGCCATGGCTATCCTGAAATATAGATTTCACCGAACTATTGGATAAATCTTTATTCATCTCCTTGGGGAATTGCGCGTGGGTCAGCGTGCTTGTGTGAACAAGGATGAGAACGAATATCAGGATCAAGGCCTGACGTGAATGTAGGAGTCTGTTCAAACTAGGCATGTTAGCAGCGATGTTAGTATGGTATTTCCGATATCAGATAATTTATCGATTCTTCCTTATCATAGGTTATTATCTTGAAAACAACTTTTGTGATCAGAAAAAGTCAATTTGAAGATTATATGGTTAAAGATACGATTGTTTTTTAAAATAAGTGTATATTGTACGTTTATTTAAGACGAACAGTTTTTACGAGTAAGATTTTGCTTCATAAAGCAAAAAGAGGACGGGATGAAAGTAATAAGTGTCTCTATTAAAATAGTGTACAAACCAATTTAAGCAGCTTATGTGCTAGTTTATCAAAAAATACGATACATCTAAATATATGCGGATCAATTTAATCTTATGTCTATTGTTTGTAGGACATTTTTCATTTGGACAGCAATTGAACAAAAAGACCGTACTAGCTCAGCTAAGTAAGGCAAACCAATACTGGCAGTCTCATCATAAGCCCGAAGTTTGGGCGTTTTGGGATCAGGCAGCTTATCATACCGGAAATATGGAATTCTATAAGATTTCAAAATCAGCAGGAGACTTAAAATATTCTACGGATTGGGCGATATACAATGATTGGAAAGGAGCCAAGTCTACCGATACGCAACTGTGGAAATACAACTATGGGGAAACAGACGAACACGTTCTTTTTGGTGATTGGCAAATCTGTTTCCAAACCTATATCGATCTCTATCATTTATCGCCAAGCCCTGAAAAGATTGCACGTGCTCAAGAAGTCATGGAATATCAGATCCACTCCAATAAACAGGACTATTGGTGGTGGGCCGATGGTTTGTATATGGTGATGCCGGTGATGACTAAAATGTACAAATTGACAGGGAATTCACTTTATCTGGATAAGATGTATACTTATTTGCAATATGCCGATAGTATCATGTTTGATCAGGAAGCGAAATTGTATTACCGTGATGCAAAATATGTTTTCCCCAAACACCAGAGCTTACACGGCAAAAAGGATTTTTGGGCCCGGGGCGATGGCTGGGTTTTCGCGGCATTTGCGAAGGTTCTTCAAGATCTACCTGAGGAGGATAAACATTATACCTACTATCAGGAGCGTTTTAAGGAAATGGCAGCCGCTATCATGAGTTGTCAACAGCAGGAGGGATTCTGGACTCGAAGCATGTTAGATTCCGAACATGCACCCGGCAGGGAAACAAGCGGAACCGCTTTTTTTACTTATGGACTGCTCTGGGGAATAAATAATGGATTGCTAAGCGATTTTAAATTTAAAGATGCTGCGGTTAAAGGCTGGAAATATCTTAGTGAGGTCGCTTTACAACCCGATGGCAGAGTTGGGTATGTACAACCGATCGGTGAAAAAGCTATCCCCGGACAGGTGGTGGGTACCAACTCTACAGCTCCTTTTGGTGTAGGTGCGTTTTTATTAGCCGGCTCGGAAATGTATCGTTATTTAGCTCAAAAATAGATTGGATTTGAAAATGAAAAATAAGATTTTATTGTTCTTGGTCATTTTTCTGACAGGCCATACTGCCCTTGGACAGGGCTTGAAGGAGAAACCTGTATCAGCAAAGGAGACGGATAGAGCTTTTTGGCTTAAAGAAATGGATCAGATGTTGCGTCCTGTCCTCCGCAGTCTGGCCCATGATAGCCTACGGTTAACTATGCCACAAATGACTTCTATACACGTGGATAATAAGGAACAGCGCATCAAAGTACAATATGTTGAAGTCTTGGGAAGGGTATTGTCAGGCATAGCGCCCTGGCTTTCTTTGGATGGCGGTTCGGCTGAAGAGATAAAGTTACGCGATCAGTATAGAGCATGGACTGTTCAAGCACTTAAAAATGCTTTGGACAGCAATGCGCGGGATTTTATGCGTTTTGATCTCGGTGGTCAACAACTTGTTGATGCCTCATTTATCGCTTTGGGATTTATGCGAAGTCCTTGGCTGTGGGATCATATCGACAAACAGACAAAAAAGAATTTGGTAGCATCCATAAAAATTACCCGCCAATTTCGGCCGGCTTATTCAAACTGGTTGCTCTTTTCAGCGATGAATGAAGTTTTTTTAGCGAAGTATTCGGATGATTGGGACGTGATGCGCGTTGATTATGCGCTGCAGCAATTGGAACAGTGGTATGTTGGCGATGGAATGTACATGGATGGTCCGCATTATGCGTTTGATTACTATAATAGTTATGTTATCCATCCCTTCCTGGCCGGAATTATGGATTTCATACAGCTGAAAACTAAAAACTATGATGGGATGTTTGCAAAAATCAAGCTCCGCAATGCGCGCTATGCCCTAATTCAGGAGCGGATGATCAATGCCGATGGCAGCTTCCCCCCGACGGGAAGGTCTGTAATCTATCGTGCGGCAGCTTTCCATCATCTCGCCGATATGGCTTTCAAGAAACGGCTCCCTGTGGAGCTTAGCGAAGGACAGGTGAAGGCTGCTCTGTCTGCGGTACTGAGAAAATCGACTGAAAACCCTAATACGTATGAAAAGGGCTGGTTGACATTGGGTATGTATGGTAATCAGCCGGGCTTGGGCGATCCGTACAATAATCAGGGGAGCCCCTATTTATGTTCAGTAATTTTTTTGCCTTTGGGATTACCCGACGGAGATTCTTTTTGGACAAGTGAAGCGAGCGACTGGAGTGCACGGCGTATCTGGTCAGGACAGGACTGGCATAAAGATCAGAGCAAAGCCATTCAATAACCCCAAATTCCGGTGATAAGACTCCTTTCAAAAGGACTTGGCGGAATCAGCAAATGTATAAAAAATTCAATGAAGCAATATCTAAATCAACTAATAAGAGTAGGGATGCTCGCTTGCGCGTGCCTCTTGTTTATTTACAATGCACAAGGGCAGAAAATTAAGAATACGCTTGTCGGAAATGGTTGGGCAAAGAACACGGTCAACACAACCGTATTTCGTAAAAATTCATTAACCAGCAATGGTAAATACCAATATATCGCTTATTATGACGAAGCTGGATATGTAGTTCTAGGTCAGCGGTTACTTTCTGGCAAGGTCTGGAAGTTGCGACGTTCGGGTTATACTGGGCATGTGAAGGATGCCCATAATGTGATCAGTATTATGGTGGATAAGGCAGGATATCTCCACGTTTGCTGGGATCAGCATGACAGCAAGTTGAGATATGCACGTACCCTTCACCCCAATAGTCTTGTGCTAGGTTATGAGCAAGCCATGCTGGGACAAAATGAATCAAAGGTGACCTATCCTGAATTCTTAAAGTTGCCCAGTGGTGAGTTGCTGTTTTTATATCGTGATGGCGGATCCGGTCATGGTAATCTTGTGGTTAATAGGTACGACAGTAAACAACAGAAGTGGGAGCGGATGCATAGCAATCTGATTGATGGCGAGGGGCGGAGAAATGCCTATTGGCAAAGTTATGTGGATCGTCGGGGAACGATACATCTTTCTTGGGTGTGGCGGGAAAGTACCAATGTGGAAAGCAATCATGATATGGCTTATGCATGTTCAAACGATGGCGGATTAACCTGGCAAAAGAGTAATGGCATGCGGTACGAGCTACCTATGAAAGAATCTACCGTTGAATACGCAGCCCGTATCCCACAACAGCACGAATTGATTAATCAAACCTCTATCGCTGCGGATGAAAAAGGGAATCCTTTTATCGCCAGTTACTGGCGTGACGCAGGATCAGAGATCCCACAATACAAGGTCATCTATTTACAAGAGGGTGAATGGAAGATCCGGTCTTTTGATTTTAGAAAAACACCCTTTACGCTGAGTGGTGGTGGAACAAAGGATATTCCAATTGCCAGGCCGCAGCTATTGGTTCGCGGAAAAGATCATAAAACAATGTTGACGCTGGTCTTTCGGGATCAAGAGCGCGGTTACCGACCTTCGATACTGAGGTTGAATGGGATGCAGCAAGAGGCTAATAATATTATTGATCTTTGTGATCAGTCTGTAGGAGCCTGGGAACCTACATATGATACCCAGTTGTGGCAAAAGAAACGTAAAATTGCTTTATTTGTGCAGCCTACAGTGCAAAAGGATGCTGAGGGTCTAGCTGATGCTCCCGCGACAGCCGTACGGGTAGTAGAATGGCGTGATTGAGGAAGAGGTTGTTTTCAAATTCTTACTCCACTTTTAAGCTGTCGACCGGATTAGCTTTTGCAGCGGCTATTGCTCTGGTACATAGGGTTAGAATAGCAATTACCAGTGCAATAATCCCTGCGAGAGCAAGTATCCACCAGCTGACCGAAATGCGATAAGCGAACTCTTGCAGCCACTGATTCATCAATAACCATCCGAGCGGCAGTGCAATCAACAGTGCTATACCGACCAGTTTAACCATATCAGAGCATAGTAGATAAACGAGGTTGCTTAATGTTGCGCCTAATGTTTTACGTATACCAATTTCCTTTATCCGCAATTGAATAGCGAATGTGATTACACCGAATAGCCCTAAACAGGCAATAACGATAGACAACAAGGCAAAAATTAAGAGCATTTGACCTTGCTTTATTGTATCGATGCTCGTAGCTTTTATATATCTCTTATGGCTTCAGTTCATCTTTTTGCCAGCATTTAATATAGTGTACGCATGTGAACGATATTGTTTTAAACTGTTCGCATCCGTACATCTACTTTTTTTGAAAAAAGATACGAAATGTGCTTTAATAGGTCATCGGGGGCGTTATTGAACGCACAGGGACAGCTGGTATAGTATTTGGCACGGAGTTAATAAAATGGATCTTATGTTCTTAATGTATTTTGACGTTCACCTTTTGATCTCAGTCATTCACCGAGTTTTGTGGGGAACTAGTCTAAAATCTGTCGGTTAGAGCTCTAGTGAACCGTAGTTTTGAATTAAGAAATAAGAACAGAAAAACTTACACGACAAAATAAAGATATTATGAAAACGCTAGTAAAAACAATCGCAGCAGCAGCCTTAATCGCAATTTCAACATGTGCAATGGCAGCTGAGGGCCCAGGATCAAAAACAGCAAAAACAACTGTTAACTTGTCAACCGCAGACTTTGCTTTAGAGCACTATGTTGCTGTCATGGCTGAAGGAGAATCGGCTGGTGTAGAACAATTGTTTGCTGAAGATTTTAATCAAAAGGTTCAAACAGCAAAGTTGAAGTCAAATAGCCGTAGTGAAGTGGTAAAATCATTGAAAAAACAAAAAGGTGAGAAACTAAACTGTAGGGTAAGTACGGAGATACTTGAAACATCAGCCGATTATATGGTGGCCAGGATGACCTTGAAATTTGAAGATTTCACCAAGACCGATCTAGTAACCTTTGTCCGTGAAGGAGATGACTGGAAAGTGTCCAAATCGATCAATTCGTATAAATAGTAGCTCATAATTTGAGGCCAGCTCAGTCATAGCAAAAGCCGAGCTCTAGTGAATCACATGTTTATAAATTTAGTTTAGAAGCCACATCCTGCGATGTGGCTTTTTGTATGATCACAGATTTTTATGATTGTAAATTTGTTCTTTTAAGTTTTAACTCTAAATTTAATCGTAAATCCAAAGAACAATAATATCTTTATTTAAAGGAATGAAGAAAACTAGAAGTTGGCCATTCTTACTTATCTTGTTTTTAATCGCTACAGCTATTATTTATTCAAGATTGATTACGCATTCGATGGTATTAGGGAAATATGACTTCAAATATCACGAATGCTTTGCAGGTGCAGAGCTGCCGGATAGAGATGATGAGCTAACCTTGTTGGATAACAATAAATATCGAAGTTCTTTTTTTGGCAATGGAGAATACCATGTAGCATACGGCGTATTTGATACGCGATTGGTTTTGCGTTATTCTGGAGGTACTGCTTCGTGTGAATTAGTCATAAAAAAACGGGGAAATAGTATTGTCATTGTTGTAGATGATACCTGCGATTTTTTTTATGAAAAGGCAGATTAAATCAAGGTGATGTTTTTTTTGGCTGAATTGAAATTATCACTTAGTTTTTATAATCCACAGGTAATTCATACCCTCTTTGGTTCCTTAAAAGACTTAGCGGTGGTAGCCCAATTTCTTTTCTTCGTACATCTACCTCATCAATGTTCTCAATCGGTGTAACAATTCTTTTGTTTTGTTTACCCATTTCCCAGTATGATCCATAAATCTGTTTTTGACGGATTATGGCCCGGTGTCTATCGATAACTAAAGCCATGTTGAAAGGTGGATACTTGAGGTCTATAACCGCTTTTTTCATCAATGGTGTCAAAATTTCAATATTTTTGGCATCCTCAATCCCATTGTTTAAAGTATGTAATAATAATATAAAGATAGCGTTTACGCCATCCATGCCAACAGTTTCAAGATTTGGAAACTCTGTTCTCGCTATAATCTCCTTTATCACGGCCATATTAGCCGTGTCACTAGCGAAAATAAGAGAATCAGCTTTTTTGTATTCAATAACTCCCAATAAGGAACGCAATGCCTGATCCTTTTCCAACATATTAAGTAAAGTTGTGCGGTCCTCCAAATGAGCTATTTTGCTTAGATGTTTTTGACGAAGTAAATCGTAGGTTTTTCTCCAATTGGTATGATGTTTTAAAAAACTATTTACATTACTGTCAACCTCTAACATCCCTAAAGAAGCACCGTTTAAAATAGATTGCTTTAAATATTTTTCCGCTGTTTTACTGTCTTTTACTTTTAGTGCTAATTTTACCAATTCTATATCAATAAACGGATCTATATCACTAATCTTGACCATTTTTCGATATAACAAATAAGCTTCAGGTGTCTTCTTTTCAAAAATTAAACTATCTGCGGTATTCTTTAAATAAAAATAAGAACTGCTTTTTTGAGCTTTCACGTGGCAGGAAATGAAAATTAGGAAGAGAATAAGAAATGGTTTAAACATATGTTTATATTTATATACCTAAATATAATATATTGTCATTAATAATAAGAATATGTTTTTTATTTATCCTATTGGAAAAATAAGCACCTATTGAAATGGCCCTATTAAACACTCGCTTTTTTACTGATTTTTTTCCCTGCCTCAGATCTTTATTCCGATCAAAGAACTATTTTTTAGAAGTAGAAAAAATGTACGTCTAGGCCAAGATGCGGGCAGTATTGGCCGTTGAGGTCGCCCATGCGATTATCTCTTGAATTTATAGAAAGTGGCTTCATTATTGTAATCAACTCGGTTGCCGAGGACGCATTGGGAATAGCTTATGTTATTCTAAATCGTAAAAATCAAACAACGGTAAGGTAAAAATTACCTAATGCGTCTGTTTTCAAGCTGATAATTTACTGAATGTGGCTAGAATTCTTTAGTTTTGGCTATTTGTTTAGATAAATATTGCACTACAGCCTCCTTGGCGTAAGAACGTTTGGAAAAACTCAGAAATACGGACGAACAATGATATTGAAAGAAAGAATGAGCTACAACTATCTTAAATACCTTTTTACAGGAACGCTTTCGGCTTTACTGCTTACAGGCTATGCGCAGGAAGTGGGGAAACAGCAGAAAGATAAGAAAGAGAAACCACAACAGCATAGTGTGCAAAGTGGCGCTGGTGAAGTTCAAACCATGGATTCCATTGACGTCGTACGTGACTACCGGCCCATGCTGGCTGATGCCGTTAAGGTGCGCCGCAGCCCGGATATGACGCTTATCAACCGTGATGCTATTGAGACCGAACTGCGCCAGATTGCCACTGCCACCTATTTAGCACAGCAAAAATATAAACAGGCCTATTACCACGAATTGATGCAACGGCATCCAGACGCTTCACAAAGCAATGTCGATAATTATCGCATCAGCTACCTGGCTTACGGTGCCGGCGAATACAAAAGGGCGAGCGGTATGTTGGAGGCCATAAAGCCTTCGGATGCCTTTTATCAGGGGGCGATCATGACCTTAGGTCATATCGCATTGGAGACGGGCGACAAGCAAGCTGCACGAAATGCTTTTGTCAAAGCTACAAAGCTGGATTTGGACCGGCAAGTGAAGGCCGATGCGCTATTTAACTATGCTAAAATCTTGTTTGCAATGGACTCCACCCAGGCTGCGCAAAAAGTCCTCGAGAAATATGTCGCCCAGGAAGTGAAACCTGTCGATCCGGGTTCAAAAAGAAAGGAAAGTGCGGAAACACTATCCGCTGAAATTCTACGGGGGACGACCAATTTCCATGCTGGTGTCAGTATGCTGGAATCGTTAAAAGAGCGCGGTCGGGAAGTCAATGCGATCTATCAAAAGGTAACCTACTACCGCGGATTGGAGTTTTATAATGAGCGTGCTTTCGAAAATAGCATATCTATGTTTATGCGATCTGAAAAGTTTCCGGTCAATGCTGAAATGGCGGCTCTTGCGACCTATTGGAAAGCAGAAGCCATGTATGAAGTGCGCAAATTTGGTGAAGCTGTAGAAAACTTCTCCGAGTTTCTAAGCCTGCCCGTCGCTCGGAATACTGATGTCTATAATTATGCAAATTACGGGCTGGCGTACGCGGCATACCGAAACAACCGTTTTGAGTTGGCGGCCAAATATTTTGAACGCTTTCTGACTGCCGGAGGAAATACCGTGGATCAAAATATACGGTATGATGTTATTGCACGTCTAGGTGATTCGTATTTGTGTCTGCGCGATTATGGTCGGGCAAACAAGTACTACGACCAGCTGATTAATAGCAAAGCGCCAAACCAGGATTATGCCTTCTTCCAGCGTGGTATTTTATTTGGTCTACAAGGCGACAATGAAACCAAGCTCAGTACGCTGCGGTCCGTACTGAAACAATTTCCATCTTCGAACTATGCAGATGATGCTGCCTTTGAAATTCCCTACACTTATTTCACGATGGGTGATTATGGCCGCGCTATCGAAGGGCTGCAAGCAATGGTCGAAAAGTACCCCCGTAGCAGTTATATTCCCCGTGCCTTAATGACCATAGGGCTCGTGCAGTACAATAACGATGAGCCCGAAGCGGCGAAAGCGACTTTCGAGAAGGTGGTGGAGAAGTATACCCGAACTGCTGAGGCAGAGCAGGCCATGCGTTTCATTGAAAACATCTACCTCGATCAGGGGGATGCTTCAAGCTATATCCGTTATGCCGTGGGTACCAATGTCAGTAATCTGAGTCCTGCGGAACTGGATAATATGGCTTTTCAGGCCGCACAGTCTCTATTCGCCAGGGGAGAATACGGAGCCGCTGTAGAAGCGATCAATGCTTATTTTGATAAATTTCCAAAACCCAAACAAGAAAAATTCGCCCGTTACATCCGTGGGGTGAGTTCGTACCGTACTGGGCATCCACAGGAAGCACTGCATGATCTGAATATCATTCTGAACGACTGGACCAGCAAGTATTCAGAGAATACGCTATTGACAGTGGCTGCGCTGTACCTGGATCTCAAGGAATACAACGAGGCCATTGTACACCTCAAAAAATTGGAGCTCAACGAAGAATATAAAAAGAACTATGGCTACGCAGTAACGAACCTGATGGTGTGTTATTTCGAACTCGGCGATATGGAGCAAATGGCCAAGTACGTGAGCCTGATCAAGAATTACAACGGTGCAACCGAGGAAGAAATTGCGAAAGCGCACCTATACAGTGGAAAAGCCTTGCTAAAAGAAAAGAATGTAGCGGCTGCCATGAAAGAATTTAACCTGGCCGCGTTGAAGAGCCAGTCGGCAGTCGGAGCAGAGGCGCGCTATCGCGTGGCACTAATGCAGTATGATAACAAAGAATATGATAAAGCGCTGGAAACAGCCTTTGATGTGATCAACAATAGGGAAGCACAGGAATACTGGGTTGCCAAGAGCTTCCTATTGCTTGCTGATGCCTATGCGCGCAAAGGCAATACCTTCCAGGCGAAGAGTACCTTGAAAAGTGTGATTGACAATTATGATAAAAACGATGATATTGTGCCCGCGGCGAAAGAGCGCTTACAGAAACTGAAGTAACACGTTGTAGAATTTGTCCGTAAGACAGATTTGAGGATGTTTGTCCATTTATACCGAATAGCAATGGCATTGTAGCACTTGCCGTTTGGAAAAGCCCGATTGTTCTCGGGCTTTTTTATGTTCGTTATTCCTTCCTTCTCATTCCTTTTTTGCTTCTGTAAATGCCGTGTTTGCGTAATTGATACGGTCTCTATTTAACGCTTTATCCATTGTACGGATGCGGACAATACGTTTCTAAACTGTTCGCAAGCGCACATTTGCTTTTTAAAAGAAGATTAATAAAAGGCCATTTTAAGGCCCAGAAAGCATAAGTGTACGCTTTGGTCCAACTGGTATAATGTTTGGCATGTGGTTGTCGAAATGTGTCCTAAATTTCTTCGGCATGCTTCCGGATCGAAATCTCTTGTAGGTAAATGACAATCACCGAGTTTCTTCGATCATTGGTTTAAAGACCATGGGGTAAATGCATATTAAACAGAAGTTTTGGACCCACAAGTAGAAACACGATAACTAACACAATAAAATAAAGATATCATGAAATCATTCGTAAGAAATTGCACTGCAATAGCTTTAATCGCCTTGTCCACATTCACCATGGCAGCTGAAAGATGGGGAGACAAATCAGAAAAGACAAACATTAACCTTTCCACGGCAGGCTTAGCACTGGATCACTATCTTGCAGTCACCACCAAGGGGGAATCGGTAGGCGTGGAGCAGCTGTTTACGGACGATTTCAACCAAAAGATACAGGCTAACAGCATATTGACCTATGGCCGTAGCGCTGTGATTAAATCGTTGAAAAATCAACACGGAGAAAAGCTAAATTGCAAAGTAAATATCAAGATCGTAGAAAAATCAGTAGATTATATGATTGCAAAAATTGCAATGAAATTTGACAGCTTTAGCATGACAGACCTCGTGACTTTGGTTTACGAGAATGGCGATTGGAAGGTGTCCAGGTCAATTCATTCCTACCAATAATGCTTATTCCCTATAAATATATATGTTGTGAAGCCACGTCGAGCGATGTGGCTTTTTCGGATTTATGCCCTTTTGTTTCGTTATTTAAAATTTCGATAAGGTAATCCAATATTTAATCGGGTTAAAAAGTATGCGTTCACTGGATTTTTATCTTTATTCTGAGCTGGAATAAAAAATGAATAATTGTTGATAAGATCAATCTTTAAAGATTGTAAAAAGGATTTTAATACCACATCTTCTATGCGAATAGATTGTTTCTCCGGAATTGAGTATTCCAAATAAGCGTCCAGTTGATTAACTTTTCCATCCTTATCGATTACCATTGAGATGGATAAATCAATATCTTCGGGATTAATATCCTTTTTTTGAGCAGCAGCTTTAAGTGAATTTTTTAAGCGTACTACCTTTTCATAAAATTCATTTTTTGGATTGGGTTCTTTTAATAAGTTCCAATAGTTACGAAAATATACTCTATTGGAACCGTATTTTAATTCCAAGCTATCAACAGCAGCTTTATCTAATAATTGATAGTTATTGACTTGTCTGTCATCGATTTTTTCAACGAGACTATGACTATGCCTGTTAAATTTGATGGGAAATAAGCTGGGGTTTTCATAAGCCGTATTTGCATTTACGCCTACATAAAATTGATGGTTTTGCATAAAACCAACCATTGGATGCTGATAGAACTCATGATAGTTTTTTGTCAAGTCAAGATTAGCATTATAATTGTATTTTTCGAATAAAATTGCTGGATAGTCTGTGTTGACCTTTAAAATGATATAGTTTTTAGGGTCGAAAAAATATTTTACCTCTGAAAATGAGCTGTTTTCATACTCTTCTTTCGTATCTACATTCTTATTCTCAAGAACTACTTTTTTTAATAATCCTATTTCCTTGGAAACAGGACTTCCAAGCGTTATTCTTTTAGGGAATACCTGGGATTTATCAGCATTCTTTGCTATAATTCTAAGTGAGTCACTAGCAGTGTCGTGTTGACTCGGCTGACCGGAACAACTGACATGGATTGTTAACAGTACAGTGGCAAAAAACAGTAAAAAAAGGCTTCTTCCCCTATGGCTTAAATTTTAATGTATATCCAATAATACTATTTTATATTCGGATTTATAGTCTAAAAATAATTGCGATATCGATCTTTCGATAGGAGTTTTTTTTTGATTTTGATTATGTTTTATTTCTGACCTTCGGCCTTTACATCAATACAAAACGGGGCCCAGGCCCCGCTTATGTTTCAGTACTTATAATTCGAATGAAATATAAGTTGCAGACTATATTCCTAATTCACCATGGGCAAGCATATGTCTGTAAATCGTTCTGCAGTTGTCGAAGAATCCTGAACAGGAATTTTCAACATAGGTTTGCGAAGTGAAGGTGTCAATCACTTGGCCACTAGTATTGTAGACCGTTAGCGTGTAAACACACTTTCTTAGAAACGTTGCTTTGTTTTCTTTTGTTGATTCGGCAACTTCAACTTTGTTGGTGTTTTCGGCAGCTGCCGAAGTACCTGTCTTTACTTCTGCATTTTCTTTGGCAGCTTTTGTGTCCGTGCCTGCAAAAGCTGCTGTCGATAGCGCAGCTACCGCTAGCAAACTCATCAATAACTTTTTCATTGTTTTTAAGTTTTATTTGTAAATAATGTATGCCTTTTGGGCATGTTTTAATTATCTAATACTAAAAGTAATCACAAGATATTTGGCTAGGATGAGCGATTCGTATTCGTGTAAGTTGGTCTAATATTCGCCCTTACTTAGTTGATATTTAGTTTATCCAGGAAACTAAAAGCCGCTCAGAAATTAGACTTGGTATCCGTACATATTTTCACCTCCCAATTTCCACCATTCACCGAGTTTTTTTTGATGTTGGTCTAAAGCCCGTAGGCTAGGGACCTCTTGTGTTGTAGTTTTGAGTCAACAAATAAGAACAACAATACTAACACTATAAAAAAGACATTATGAAATCATTAGTAAAAACATTCGCGGCAGCAGCCCTAATCGCAGTATCTACATTTGCAATGGCAGCTGAAGGGCCAGGAGCAAAATCAGCAAAGGCAAACGTTAACCTTTCCACAGCAGATTTTGCCTTAGAACATAATGTTGCGGTAACTACTGAGGGGGAATCAGCAGGTGTAGAACAATTGTTTGCCGAAGATTTCAATCAAAAGATCCAATCATCCAATACGCAAAATCACAGTAGGAGCGAAGTGGTTAAATCCTTGAAAAAACAAAAAGGCGAAAAGCTGAACTGTACTGTAAGCACCGATATCCTTGAAGAGTCAGCAGACTATATGGTAGCTAAAGTGACTCTAAAATTTGAAAACTTCACCAAGACTGATCTAATTACTTTGGAGTGTGTGGGCAATGACTGGAAAGTATCCAAATCGATCAATTCTTATAAATAGTATCTAAAAACTAGTGCGTTGCGAAACGAAGTTACAAATAAAGCACTAGTGAATCATATGTTTAAATTTAGTTCGAAGCCACGTCGGGAGAGGTGGCTTTTTTACGTCAAAAGGGCCTGATTCTCATCAGACCCTTTCTCTTAGCGTTTAGTTGTACAGTAATTTTTATGTTTCCTATCGTTTCCTCTTTTTTGTTTCGTCATCCAATGTTTTTAAAGACTATTGGATTTTCACTGTACGACGCCAATTTTTATGTTAAATGTTCTTGCCGAAATGAAGCTTGTTGTCGTTCTGTATAGTAAGAACAAAAGTTATATGGAAATAGTTTTATAGGAGTAGATTATTTTTAATAAATTAAAAAATGGATACAGCCTTATACTATCAGAAACTTTTAGAACACTATACCTGTAATTGGGGAAAGGAATATAACGTTTTGACTTGGCCAAAAGGTCCCTATAAGGATCTAGGCGATCATTTTAGGGTGCTGGAATTTCCCCCAACAACCGAACGGAACATGTGGGCTTATGCGACTATAGGTATGTCTGGCTTGCATGATGAATTTGCCCTCGAACTGCATATGTTTTCTAGTGAGCAAGATGAAACATTAGTTGAATCATTAATAGTCGTAGCACATTATCATAAATTTGGCGCGAGTCTGGGCCATTGGCATACCATTAACTGGGGAAGAGGATGGCGCTTGGATTCTTCTTGCTCTTATGGCCTTATTTCGCTACCTTATCTCGACGGACCCAAACTCGAAATTCTTACCCTCGATAACAATAAGTCAGTCCATTTCTATTGGTTGCTGCCGATTACGGAGGAGGAGGTAGCTTTTAAAAAGGAAAATGGTGCCGAAAAGCTTGAGGAAATATTTGAAGAACGAGGATTAAATTATTTAGATCCATTCAGGGACAAGTTGGTTTGAATGAAATAATCTCCGGGGATTTAGTAGTTAAAAATACCAACTTTTCTAAAAAATAGATAGCTATGAAACTACTACGAAATTTTGAATTACACGATATACTGTTTGATCTAGAATCTGGCGAAGAGTTTAAAAATTTGGAGCCAGTCACCAATATTTATGGATGGTACAGACAGATTGAAGATGTTTTGACAGCTTTGTACGTAGAGAAAAATGAACTTTATTTTTTATTTGGTACAACAACGTTCCATGTGGGAGATCATTGTAAAGTAAATTTGATACCACTAGTGGAGAATACAATGGAGCTTCTGATTTATCATAAAGAAGACCTAATTGTTAGATTTTCTTTTCCATTTGCTCCTAAATTCAACTATCCAGCGCCATTTGACGATCTAAATGATTTGGAACAGGATTGGGGATTATTCATTCAGGAAATCATAAATAATCCATTAAGGAGGAGGAATATGATTTCAAATCTTATGGAATGAGTTAATAATAAGTTATACTGTTCTGTTATTAAAACCGCTTCCACTTCTAACGACATAATGATTGTTGCAAGAGCATTTAGAATTGTTTAGTGATGAAATTTATCTACAAAAAGTCATTAACGCTAGCGAGTTTTCAGTAGAAAACGGGTAAAAGGATTTTCATTATATAAATTCATAAAAAGCTAGTCCGAGCGTCTATTTTAAAAGATTTTTAATCAACAAATGATATAAAGGTAGGGAAATTATTATCTTTCACCCATATTCGTAAATATGAATCATCGTAAGGAAGATCGTATGGTCCAAGATCTTATTAGTCGGGGTCAAAATATTATCAGTAATAACTTTATACCAAATGAATCAAAGATATCTTTTAGTACTACTTTTTCTCACTGTATGCCAGTTGGCCTCGGCCCAATTTGCAAAAATCATTGACAAAGACGGCTATGTAAATGTGAGAAAACAAGCTACAGTGAATAGCGTGGTTGTTTCAAAAATTGCTGCTGATGAAATTGTTTATGCATTTCCTGATGAAAAGTTTGGCGATTGGGTAATTGTTGATTATACAGACAAAAGAAATAAGAGCATTACTGGGTATGTACACAATTCAAGAATTAAATATATAGAATCCTACAAGCAGATCCCTACTGTACTTTCTGATGAAGGCACCGTAAAATTTATTGCAAAAGATATAACCGTGCAAATAAATTCCGATAGTTTCGATTATGAAAAAAATAAAGGTGATTTTTCATCGACTCAATATGATGGTTATACCGTTGTAGACAAATTTAGAGGGCAGCAGGTCTGGGGAACAGATGGCGAAATCCCTACAAGCCATTACACCTCTATTCAAGCTACTATAAAGGGGAGATTTATCCAGATCCCGGCAAAGGAAATTGAAAACCTATTTAATGTAAACAACGAGTTTGCAACATGCTACTATGATGACTCAAATGATATTTTATACATCAGTACTGTTAACGGCGATGGGGCTGGTGGGTATGCAGTTTTATTTGAGATTAAAAAAGGTAAATATAATGCACGAGTGGTAACAATGCCATTTTAGCAATAGCAATAACGGTAAATTTACCGAGTTTTCCTGACCGTTGTCTAAAGTTCATGGAGGCTGCGCTACTATGAGGAGGGCATAGAATTTTGATTATACTGCTGTTACATTTAATAAGTTGAAACCGAACTCTCCAGCCTTTTTGAAAAATAACTAACTTTGTCCTGCAGTATTAGTAGATACATACAAGCATGCTAGAATGGTGAAAATAATGGTCGTAGAAGACAATGAACGCGTTGCTTCGAGTGTGAAAAAAGGATTAGCAAGTCAGGGCTACCTGGTCAATGTTTTTGGTGATGCGGAATCAGCGATCAAAGAAGCCAAATCTGTTGACTATGATTTACTTCTCATAGACATCATGTTACCAAGAATGAATGGGATTGAGCTCAGTAAACAGATGCGTGCGGCTTACCCCAGGATCCCAATCATCATGCTCACAGCATTGGGCAGTATCGATGAAAAAATATCTGGTTTTGATGCTGGAGCCGATGATTATATGGTGAAACCTTTTGAAATACGCGAACTTTTTGCACGTATCGCTGTCTTGCTCAAGCGGCACAGGGAAATCAGTGAAGAAGAGATTCAGGGGATGCTGACCTATGATCGTATCAGTATTGATCTCCGGAGTAAGCAGGTTCATAGTCAGGGACAACCTATTAAGTTGACTCCCAAAGAGTTTGATCTCCTCCACTTCTTTTTGAAACATAGGGAGACCATGCTCAGCAAGGATGAAATAGCACGTAATGTATGGAGCAAAAACTTTGATACCGGAACAAACTATATTGATGTATATATCAATTATTTGCGTAAAAAAATAGACCGGGATTTTTCACCTAAATTGATTCATACGAAATCCGGACATGGATTTATTTTATCCAATAAAGAATGAAGATTGTCAATAGAACTTCCTGGGTATTTACGCTCTCTTCGGCTATCATCTTGTTTCTATTCGCCTATGCGGTTTATTTCTTCTCGGAATTAAATCGGCAGGAAGAATTTGTTGATCGGTTGCGCTATAAGATCATCTGGCGCGCAGAATTTATTTTTGATGCACAGGTGCAGGAACATCAGATAAGAAGAATTCATGAACAAAATAAAAAGTTGATCAACGAAGCCCAGATTACTGTTTTCGATCAGCAGAATAGGGTTGTTTTTTCCGATATAGGCGAACCGACGTATCCCGATGTTAAATTGGAATCTGTCAAAACGTCTAATTTTTTTACATGGGAGCAAGGCAAAGAACTGTATATGGGCTTAAACTATCAATTTGAGGGTAAGCCTTTTTTCTTGATCGGACATGCGTACGATGTAACGGGTTTTGCACATATGGAACGGCTGAAAAATATTTTGATAACGATTTATATCGTTGCCCTATTTTTTATTTTTTTCTCTTCATTTCTATTTGCACGTTATATTCTTAAGCCAATCAATTACATTATACATCAGATAAAGGATGTGTCCGAACATAACTTGAGCACACGTGTCTCCTATAGTAATGCAAAAGACGAACTCTCAGAACTTATCGAAACATTCAACAATACATTCAATCGGTTGGAAAAATCTTTCAATAACCAGCGCCATTTTGTATCCATTATTTCACACGAGTTTAGAACACCTTTGGCAGCTATGATCGCCGAACTGGAATTGGCGCAGCAGCTGAATACCAATGTGGATGAGTATTTTAACTCTATTGATAGGGCATTGCTCGATGCGAAGGAGGCTACTGTACTTTCGACAGCCTTGCTGGATTTTGCCCGGGCAAACTACGATAGTTCGCAGGTAAATTTTGAAGAAATCAGACTGGATGAAATACTGCTTGAAGCAAAGTTAGTGGTCTTAGAGAAAAATAAAGACTATCGGGTAAGCATCTCTTTTGATGCTAATGCTGCAATCGACGAAGAGGAAATCTTGGTATCTGCAAATGCCTACCTCTTGAAAGTGGCCTTTGCTAATCTGATCGAGAATGCTTGTAAATATAGTGCCGATCGGCATGCCCAGGTACTGCTCTCCAGAAATAAAACCATAGCGCAGGTGCAGGTAATAGATCATGGTATCGGAATAGACAGCAAGGATATCCCGCATATCTTTGATTTGTTTTACCGTGTGGCCGGTACGCCTTCAAAAGAGGGACATGGCATCGGTCTCTCAATTGTTCAGCGGATTATTGAGATGCATCAGGGTAATGTAGCGGTTAATTCAACTCTCCATGTAGGGACTGTGTTTTCAGTCGAACTTAAACTGGCCTATCCAAAGGGGCTTGACTAAGCTAAAAATTCTAATGGTTTTCTAATAATATCACCTCCATATTCAGCCTAATTTTGACTTATCAAAAAAACAAAATTAGGTTGAATCATGAATAGAAAACAGCTTACCTTGGCATTGTTCCTCAGTTTGGGACTAGGTAGCGCAGAGCTCGCCGAGGCGCAAACCAATGATTTTGGAAATCCAAAACTTACTCATTTCTTAAATAAGGAGCATACACGTTATATCAGTTTCAGCGGATACGCTGAGCTGTGGGCGAGATATAGCCAGATTAATCCCGGAAGCTTGGTAAACAACGAGTCCGTTTCGAATGTATCTGATCTTTCTTTGCGGCGTATTAGGGCAAAGATGACCTACAAGCCTACCGAAAATTTACTGTTTGTATTACAGATGGGTCCTACTAACGTAAACGTCAACAGCAAGACTAATACGTATATGGATCTCTTGGATGCCTATGCGGAATATAGTTTCAGCCCCAAACTTGCGATCGGTGGCGGCCGTTCGACTTGGCGCGGTCTTTCCCGATTTACAACAGGACCACTTAATACGCTTCTTTACGACTTGCCTTTGTATGCGACATCCAATACTGGGGCGACTGATATGGTCGTGCGTGAAATGAGCTTCTATGCAAAAGGGCAGCTTGGAAAATTTGACTATCGGGTGGTACTTGCCGATCCATATTCCGCCGCCAGCGCTGATCCTAAATTAAATAAAGCCACCTTTAGCAAAAACGAAGCACGTAAAGATGTGTCAGGGTACTTCCGCTACGCATTCCACGATAAAGAAAGTAACGAAACGCCATTCAATTCGGGTACATATCTCGGTAAAAAAGATGTGCTCAGCATAGGGGCTGGATTTGAGTATATGCACAATGCACTTTGGCATCTGGATGAACAGCAGATGACCAAAAATGACGATATGCGCAATTTTGCAGCGGATATCATCTATGATGCGCCAATCGATAAAGAGAATGGAACTTCGATTAGTGCCTATGGTATGGCCATGCACAGCGATTATGGTCCTAACTATCTCCGCTTTGCAGGGACAAACAACCCCGCGACAGGTATCGATGCGGCCAATGCAAGCCTGAATGGTGCGGGAAATAGCTTGCCAAATGCTGGCACGGGAAATACATTTTACGCACAGGTCGGCGGTACACTCCCTTATTTCAATCCATCCAAACATAATTTACAGCTGCAGCCAGCGGTTTCTGTACAAGTAGGGGACTACAAGGCATTGAAAGACAAAAGTTTAGTTTATGATGCAGGTATCTCGCTACTGATGCACGGTAATAGCAGCCGGCTGACTTTTGATGCGCAAAATCGTCCAATCTATAATTTAAATGCTGCGGATCAAGCTGTGGTAACAGATCACAAGTGGGCATTTGTGCTTAAATATAGAATTGATTTTAATTAAATAGCAATAACATGAAAAGAAAAGATTTTATCCTTACACTAGGTACTGCTGGTGTTATGAGCTTTACGGCTACCTCACTGATGGCAAAAGAGAAAAAAGCGAAAACTAAAAAAGTGTATTTCCACTATTTGCTTTTTTGGCTAAAACCTGACTTGTCTGCTGAACAGGTAGAAGAATTTAAACAGTTTTTTGAAGGTCTTAAAAAGCTTCCCTATGTCAAAAATGTACGTTATGGCAAGCCAGCTGCTTCTTCTCCAAGAGCGGTATTGGACAACTCGTTTACCTACAATGCATCCATGGAATTTGCGACATTGGAGGAACTAGAGGCTTATGGTAAACTGCCGGGACACCTCGCCCTTGTCGCTAAATACAAACCTTATTTTGAACGGATGATGGTGCACGACACGGTTTATGAATTCTAAAATTAAAACAACAAAATAATAATTTCAACATTACAAAATGAAAATGATATCCAAACTAGCTATTGCTTGCGTACTGGCAGCATCAAGCTTAAACGCTGTGAAAGCGCAAGAAGGTCATGGAAAAATTAAGGAGGTCAACGTGGAAGCCGAAGGTAAAATGCCTGCAGTACGTTTGATTAACAACCCGGATGGAACCTGCTCGTTTCAAAAAGGCTTTATTCCAACATTGAAACACGCCAATACGAGTACATTTTGGACAAGTAATAAAACAGAAGAATGGGAGAAAAATGCTCATCCAGCTCCAAGAAGACAATACGTGGTTACGCTGAAAGGTAAAATCAGATTTAAAGTCAGCGATGGTTCAACTTTTTTAATCGAACCTGGGACGATTCTTTTGGCTGAAGATTTGAAAGGTACTGGGCATAGCTGGGAAATGGTTCATTCAAAAAGCTGGGAAAGATTGTATATCCCTATCAATGAGTGAGCTGATGATCTTTTCGTGACAAAAAATAACTAATATGTATGTTGTGCCGCAGTCTGACCTGTGGCTCAACATTGACCGTAATTTTTCTTGTTACTTATGAGGACTTATTCTGATGAGATTCCAAAGGTTTAAAGCTTTATAACCCATTTTCAGAAAACTTTTCTGTAAATCGGAGATTGGAATAGTTTAGCAAAATTACTTACTATTGCCATAGTATTCAAATTAGTTTTACGATGAAACTAAAATCTCTCCTTGTTATTTTGGGCTTAAGCCTTTTTCCTTATTCTTGCAAAAACAACAGTTTAATAAATTCCATTTGGAAAAAATTGTGGAGATAATAGCGGGTTACAAGATATTCTTGTTTTTAACGATACGCATAATTTTGTGCGGAATGATACTGTCTATCGGAGGATGGCTATTGATTCCCCAATCGCTGTAATTAATCGGATTGATACCTATTATGGCGAAAGAAGATTATATCTAAAAAGGCTCTCTGATCAAAAAAACTATAGATTCTGTGAGCAGTAATAAAAAATCGAGCAGCCTAATGGTCAATTTATCTTGTGAAGTCACATCGAGAGATGTGGCTTCAATTTTTTGCGTATCATTGTATGTCTATGGATAATAGACGATCAATTTTGAATTGAGCATATGATAAAATATAATATCAAGTGGCTAACAGATAGATTTGAAAATGGAGATAGCTTCAAATTTCTCTTCTTTTGGGGGCATACAGCTAAGCAAAATCAGGAAGTTGGAAAATTTGTTTTAAGTCAATGGTATGAGAGTCCGTTTACAGTAGATAATATTACCTATAGGACTGCGGAACATTGGATGATGGCCCAAAAAGCATTGCTTTTTGATGATAAGAAGAATTTTGAGAAAATCATCAACTGTATTAAACCGGGTGAGGCCAAAGAGTTGGGAAGGCAATTTGTAGGCTATGATGATCAGATTTGGAATGAACGCAAATTTGAGATCGTTAAGAACGGAAACATCCATAAGTTTAATCAACATTGGGCGCTGGCCGAATATCTGTTAAAAACAGAAAATAGAGTTCTTGTTGAGGCAAGCCCCGTTGATGCCATCTGGGGTATTGGACTTGCACAAGATGACGTCGATATTGAAAACATCTATTGTTGGCGTGGTCAAAATTTATTGGGCTTTGCATTGATGGAAGTACGAGATTTTCTAGATCAATTTGGGCAATTTCAAGCACTTCAAAACGCTATGCAAGCACCTTGGTCGAAGTTTTCCGATAAGGACAGTAGGGATATGTTTTGGAGAATGGGATTGGGTGAGGAATATTTGAGTGAATTCGGTGCTTTTTATGATCATCTGTCTGAAAGGGAACAAATGATATATCAGCTGACCTATCCTCGTCCATATTCATGGACGGATTTTTATTAACTATTTAAGCTCTAAAAGCTTGGTTTAGGCTTTCATATCGGGTATACTCTGCCCCTTCTGAGTATATACCTGTGGCGTGATTCCCTGTCAGAATTTTATATTCATTCGTTTGAACCCAGTCTTACCCCAATAACTGTATTTAATCTGTCCCGTAATTTGATTCTTGCCGATGCAGCCTATGTATCTGCTGTCAAACGCATGATCTCTGCTATCGCCCAATACAAAAATACTATCTGTCGGAACAACGAAATCATTCATATTCATCATACCATCATCAAACTCTTCTTTACTTTTATAGATGCGATGACTGTGTCCATTTGGAAATGTCTCTTCCAATTCAGAAAAGTCTATACCTTCTATATTTCTGTCTGCAATAAATTTAGATTTACTTAGCTTGTTATTTATCGATACAATATTGTCTTTAAGTGAGATCGTGTCTTTGGGCAGACCAACGATACGATACATGAATAACTGACCATCTTCTTTAGTAAACGTAACCAGATCACCAGTTTTAGGTGTATTTTTTTCGTAGGCTTTTGTATCTGTTATAATCCAGTCGCCTTCCAGAATCGTTGGGGTATTGGCTGTTGTTTGAGCAATGTAAGATTGTATGCCTATCATTTTTTTTATATCAAACACAAAGTTCATTGTTAAGATAAAGATGGCGATCAATATGTAGTTATACCATTTGTTGTACGGTTTGAGTATATAAAATTTTTGTCTTTTTGCATTCCGTATAGCATCCATTACCATACATAAAAGGAATGAAATCGCGATCGTCATAAAAATGACCATTCCGGTAAAGGAGGTTGCCCAACGGGTAACAGCAAAAATTACAGGAATGAGATAACTCAGGGCAAAATAAAGAATACCTTTTTTTATCTGTCCGTTATAGACCTGCCCGAGGCCAGGAAAAACTAAAGAAAATACACCTGCCTTAAAAGCATTTCTTGGATGTGACTGATGTGCATCAATTGTCGTTAGATCTTCCATAAAAGAATATTAGGTATAATATATTATTGAGTGGTGATCGACTGCCCGCGTATAGGAAGCCTTTCCCGGCATTAAATTAGTCATTTATTTTTTGAATGTGGCTGGCTATTCCAAAAACTTTATGAGGTATTCTGTACCGGATTTGTACTATACGTTTACCTCCGCATTTCCGCTATTCACCGAGTTTTCCTCATTGTTAGTCTAAAGCCCGTAGGCTAGGGGCGTAGTGTGTTGTAGTTTTGAGTCAACAAATAAGAACAACAGAACTAACACGATAAAATAAAGACATTATGAAAGCATTAGTAAAAACATTCGCAGCAGCAGCCCTCATCGCCGTATCTACTTTCGCTATGGCAGCTGAAGGACCTGGAGCAAAAGCAACAAAAGCAAACGTTAATCTTTCTAGAGCAGACTTGGCGCTCGACCACTATGTTGCGGTGACGACAGAGGGCGAATCTGCAGGAGTAGAGCAGTTATTCGCCGAAGATTTCAATCAAAAGATCCAAGCGGCCAATGCGCAAAGTAACAGGCGTAGTGCCGTAGTTAAACTATTGAAAAAGCAAAAAGGTGAGCACTTGAACTGTACAGTAAGCACAGACATTTTAGAAGAATCAGCAGACTATATGGTGGCTAAAGTCACTTTGAAATTTGAGAACTTCACCAAGACTGATCTAGTTACTTTGGAGCGTGTGGGCAATGACTGGAAAGTATCAAAATCGATCAATTCGTATAAATAGAATTTTACAACTGGTGGTTTGCCAGTAATGAAAGACAAACCACTAGTGAATCATCTATTTATTAAAGCCACGCCGGGAGATGTGGCTTTTTTACGTCGAAAGGGCCTGATTCTCATCAGACCCTTTCTCTTAGCGTTTAGTTGTACAGTAATCTTTATGTTTCCTATCGTTTCCTCTTTTTGTTTCGTCATCCAATGTTTTTAAAGACCATTGGATTTTCACTGTACGACGCCAATTTTTATGTTGAACCTTTCTTTCGAAAGGTAGCTTGTAGCCGTTTTGTATAGTAAGAACAATAGCCAATTTGAAATAGTTTTATCAATGTGATTTTTTTTATAAATTGTGTTGGCTTAAAATAGAAATCCCTTATTGGGAAATAAGAAATAAACCATAGATTTTGAGAAAGAACAAGAACTTTGAAAAGCACAAATTATATTGGCTGGCATTTGATCACCTAAAAAAAAGCGCTTATAGCGGTAATCCGGAAGGTCAATATGATTATGCGCAGCAGTTTGATTCAATTAGTTTTTTAGGTGTTAATAACCCATTATACAATCCAAAGAAATGTATCTATTGGTATACAAAGTCCGCTACTGGTGGCTATGCAGAGGCTTATAATAACCTGGCGGATTTTTATGAAAGAGGCGAAGGGATTCGGCAAGATTTAAAGATGAGTTACGAATTATATAAAAGGGGGGCTGAACTTGGGTCAATTAGAGCAAAATCAAATTTGGAAATTTTTGAAAAGGATATTAACCAAGGGAAGTATAGGTTATAATTTCTACTGAAAAGATTCTTTTTGATATTGTAAGTAATCTAGGGGATTGTTGTTAAATGAGCATTGGAGTTAATAAAAATGATGATGAAAATAAATAATGATGTGTTCTTTCTATATTTAGTGATGATAGCTTATTCAATGGTAGGTTGTGCTGGAAATAATATTTGCATTAATCTGAATGAAAAAAAAATAGTATCAAAAGAAGGAGACATTGTACGTTTTGAAATAGAAGAAAATGATACTTCGTATTACTTTCTATTGAAGGGTAATGTAAGACATCAAAAGACTGTAGATTTAAAAGATATTTATAGTAAAAACAGGGTAGATGAGTCATTTCGGTTTGGTAAAATGAATTCCTTTTCATTGAAACCCAGAAGTACATATATTTTCACTAATAGAACAGTTTTTGATGCTAGCCGTGTTTCACTAAAATTTTATACGGATAGTGTAGGAAATCTTCATAGTTGAAATATCAGCTTTTAGTAAAAAAGGATTGTAATTAACAAATTGACAGTTTTTGAAATGGCTTTGCTTTTTGCCGTAGCGGAGAAATATCCGGTTTTGTTACTCGTTGTTATTCGAATATTTTATGAGTTTTTCATTCAAGAGTCTGAATAGCTCCTTATGCCTTATAGCCATATTGCCGCTACTAAGGTTGTATGGCGAACCATAATTCATATTAAACTGCATCATTTTCTTTTTGATCATATTGGGCTCGTCGTCTATCACTGCCTTACTATTTTTAATTAGGATAATGATAATAGGGGTTGAATAGATTGCTATTTCCTTAAACCCACTGATATCTTGCCATTCGATAAAAGTTTTGTGTATATCGACGATATGTAGCCCCTGATCCGTAATCTCAAGAAGTAGCCGGTTTGAAATCAAATATCGGACGAATACGATGGCGGCGAAACAAAAAAATAAAATACATAGGATACCGATCATCCTCGTTATTAGAGGTTCACCGTCAAAACTCTCCGGATGCATTACAAAGAAAATACCACCTGCGACAAACAGTAGCGAACCAATTAGCATTAACAATGTTTTCTTTTTGTTGCTATACAAGCGAATTATATGCTCGGTTTTATTTTCCATTATTTTAAATTTTTGGCTCATCCGAAACAATTAATATTCCGAAATTCTTGTCCGTAGCGCCATATCTGTCCACAAGTTCCTTTTTTTCGATGATTGTTATGGATTTAAAAAACTTGTCATTAATAGTTGCGAGCTTTGCTTCATAGCCTTTGCCAAGTAATTTTCCATGAAGGATGTAATGAAAACCGTCATCGCTACCCTGGGACTCCAATAGATGCTTGAACGCTGATGATTTAGATTTGAAGTAGTTAAGAAAGCGTTTTCTGCAGAATTGCTTTGTTTCAACGTAGAGGGCTCCATTTGCATTACTGTCAATGTGTTTAAATGCTTGACTATCTTTATATACTTTGACTGAAGCTATGTCGTTAGGATTCAATTTTTGCAGGTCTGCTTGGCTTATCTGTACACTATCAACAAACATAATAGGTGCTCCTTTTGATGTCTTTGAGATCTGAACTGTAGTCTGGGCATAACCTAGTGAAAATAATGATACGAAAAGGATAGTAAATATTAGTTTTTTCATGTGGATTAATTCAGATGCACGTATGTCTCTTTGGGTCATTCCCATGGTTATTATAATTTAAAAGTTGAAGTGTTTTTCTGATACCCATGTTTTGATATCTCGTTTATATGGTCTTTGTTAAATTTTGTATTTCCATAAAAATAATGAACTACGCTATTTAAAACAAGAAGATAAATTCAATTATTTGAATATATCGACCCTTAAGTTGCTTTATCGTAAATTCACCACTTGGCAAACCTACATGGTACATATTTGATATATCCCGACAACCATAAGTGATGGTTCGGCTTGTTTATCAATCAGACGATGAGCTTGTTTTCCTTTAAGGTTAATCTTTCATGTTTTTTGATTCTATTTTCATCTGCTTCAACGATTTGTACTGATTCAGGTTCCTTTATGTTGATTTTAAGAGTGAAAAGCTAATGGGTTATTATAGTAACTGTACGGAAGTGGATATAATTGTTCTATAATGGTCATTAGTAAAGGAATTACACTCTTTAGATTGCTTGATCCGGCGAAAATTATGTATTATTGTTAGCGTACATATTATGCAATGTAGTTTTACGATGAGACTAAAATTTCTCCTTGTTATTTTGGGACCGAGCTTTTTGTTTTTTTCTTGTAAAAACAAGAGTTTAACGAATTCCGTGTGGAAAAATTGTGGCGATAATAGTGACATGCAGGATATCCTTGTGTTTAATGATACGTATAATTTCGTTCGGAATGATACGCTCTATAGCAGACTGGGAATTGACTCCCCAATCGCTGTGATTAACCGGATTGATAGCTATTATGGCGAAAGAAGATTATATCTAAATAGGCTTTCTGATCAAAAAACCTATAGGTACTGTGAGCAATAATCGACCATATTAACATCGAATGTACTGCTATGGGGATTTCTAGAAAAAATCCTAAAAATATTTATGAGTATTGTTTCCCACTATTGTAGAATATAAATTCCGATTTAATTCTGAGTAATTATATTACCATCAAAATCTAGTTGGTAACAATGCGATCTGAAGTCGACCAGTTGTATACTTTTCGGTAATACTGTCACTTCTTGATGACCATTATTATTTACCCAGATATCGTGTCCTCCAAATCGCCATTTTATTTCTCCGAGTTTTGTTATTCTTGTGATTTCGAGTTCACCATGAACGAGCAGATCATCTTCTAATTTCTGAACACTGAAATTCGTTATATGATCTACTTGTCCTGTCCATTTGAGCGTTAAGTCTGGTATATTTAAATAATATAGTTTATTCCCTGCGCAAATATAAAGCACACTCTCCTCGATTATAAAGGAGGATTCGCTCAATCCTGTGAAAACCCCTGTATCACAAAGAATGGCACTAGCCACTTCATCTTGACCATGATTTACTAAAATGGCAATGTTAGATACGTTGCTATATCGATCACAAGAATCATCAACATATACCTGTTTGTAGAGTCTGAAATTATCGGTAGACTCAACTGTATATTGGTGATCCGTATAGATGAATACTTTATAGTGTTGATGGTAAATTTCAATCATTTGGACTTGTGGAAGCTTTTGCTATTAAAGATAGCTGTTATAGTCTGATTATCGAAAATTCAGTGCTTTATTCTAAACCCTTTCCTCTCCCCATTTCCCCCATTCACCGAGTTTTCCTGATCGTTGGTCTAAAGCCGGTAGGCTAGGGGCCTATTGTGTTGTAATTTTGAGTCAACAAATAAGAACAAAAAACTAACATAATAAAATAAAGACATTATGAGAACGCTAGTAAAAACATTCGCAGCAGCAGCTTTAATCGCAGTATC
Source organism: Sphingobacterium sp. UBA3519 (assembly GCF_002377215.1). Classification (NCBI taxonomy): domain Bacteria; kingdom Pseudomonadati; phylum Bacteroidota; class Sphingobacteriia; order Sphingobacteriales; family Sphingobacteriaceae; genus Sphingobacterium; species Sphingobacterium sp. UBA3519. The sequence continues at coordinate 56,143 of NZ_DFPI01000031.1, read as the reverse complement.
AACTTTCGCTATAGCAGCTGATGGACCTGGAGCAAAAGCAACAAAAGCAAACGTTAACCTTTCCGCAGCAGACTTGGCACTTGATAACTATGTTGCGGTCACTACGGAGGGCGAATCAGCAGGAGTAGAGCAGTTGTTCGCAGCTGATTTCAATCAAAAGATCCAAGCTTCCAATGCGCAGTCTAACAGCCGTAGCGAAGTCGTTAAATCCTTGAAAAAGCAAAAAGGCGAGAAACTAAACTGTACAGTAAGCACAGACATCTTAGAAGAATCGGCAGACTATATGGTCGCTAAATTAACCTTGAAATTTGAGGATTTCACCAAGACAGATTTAGTTGCCTTGGAACGTGTAGGCAATGACTGGAAAGTATCCAAATCGATCAATTCGTACAAATAATATCTAACAACTAGTGCGTTGCGAAACTAAGTTACAAGTAAAGCACTAGTGAATCATATGTTTAAATTTAGTTCGAAGCCACGTCGCAAGATTTGGCTTTTTTACGTCAAAAGGGTCTGATTCTTATCAGACCCTTTCTCTTAGCGTTTAGTTGTACAGTAATTTTTTATGTTTCCTATCGTTTCCTCTTTTTTGTTTCGTCATCCAATGTTTTTAAAGACTATTGGATTTTCACTGTACGACGCCAATTTTTATGTTGAACCTTTCTTTCGAAAGGCAGCTTGTAGACGTTTTGTACAGTAAGAACAACGGCTATTTGAAAATAGTTTTATTTTTTGGATTGGATTTTTTTTGGAAAAGCTTCAGCGGTAAGGCAGATTGTGCTATAGTTTGAAATTAAGCAGAAAGTAGATATTATCCTGTGCAAAAATTGAAGCGCTCAGGAAAGCTCTATCACAAATGAAGAAAGACATCGACATCCAATTTTTGTACAAAAACGAACCATTTCTGAACAAACCAATACCATAGCGGTAGCCTGACATAGCTATTTTTGTAATGCATCCCAATAAATCAATTTGATTTGAACACACCAATAAATTATAAACTATAAGAAGGGGGCTGATAAAACGGAAATCCAAAAACTAACAAGCAATAGACTTAAAAAATATGTTCAGATACGAAATAATAAACAGACAGATAATATCAAATAGGATAATCAAAAGTGTTTTTATCCTCTTATTTTGTACTTGCGCGTCGCTTGGCTTCTCTCAAAAAAATAAAGCCCAAGGCGGTGCCGGCAACTCGGGGTATATCTTATTAAAGCCAAAATACGATGGACATTCAGTCTTGCGCAACCCTTTAAATGGTTGGGTAATGTATGCTCCCCGTAATGCCGACGATTCGTATTGGGATATCGAATATTTTGTGCCAGCATTGGGTAAAAAGGTAAAGGTCATCGATTATGCTTCGGCATGCTATGTACGCACGAGCTGGTCTTCTCTGAATCCCAGTGAAGGCGTTTATGCCTGGGATGATCCAAATTCCAGAATAGGAAAGCTCTTAAAAGGCGCGCAAAAGAGAGGGTTGCCCATAGCGCTCCGTATAGTGGTAGATGGCCGCGACCAGGGGCAAAATACACCCAAATTTGTGTTCGACCTTGGAGCCAAATATTATTTGGAAAATAAAAATCATCCCGATAGACAAACCCCTTATCCTCAGGATACGGTATTTAGAAAATACTACACCAAATTTATCACAGCTTTGGCCAAGGAATTTAATGATCCTGAAAAGACCTCTTTTATTGATGCCTATGGCTTAGGAAAATGGGGTGAAGCACATTATGTTGTCTATGAAGATCCCAAAATGGCAACGCCCGAAAGTACTGAAAAAATAAAGGAAGAAACCTTGGACTGGGTGACCAGTTTATATGCCAACACATTCACAAAAGTTCCTTTGGTTATCAACTACCATCGTCTTGTAGGTCATCCCGAAAGTTGGGGAGCAGTCAACCCGAACAGTGAACGCTTGTTGGATAAAGCTATTGATAAAGGTTATAGCTTGCGCCAAGATGCTTTTGGCATGACTGGCTATTACCAGAATTGGGAAAAGGATTTTGCCAGGAAATGGAATTTTAAGCGTCCTATCATTATGGAAGGGGGCTGGATTATTGCTCCAGGTAAGCACCGTTATTGGATAGACCCGAGTGGAAAATATAGAGAAGGTCATGATGAGGATGTTAGAAAAGGAGAGTTCGACCTGTCGGCCGAAGCCCATGTCAATATGATGGACTTTAGAGCGGGGGGAGAAACTGAATCCTGGTTTAAGTCCTTTGATCTGGTTCAACGGTTTATTACAGAAGGGGGGTACCGTGTATATCCAGACCAAATCAATCTCCCTCAAGATATCAAGTCGGGAAAGATAGCGCAAATCTCCCATCGTTGGCAGAATATGGGCTGGGGCTATTTTCCTAATAATATTCCACAATGGAACTACAAATATAAAGTTGCTTTTGCACTGTTAGATGCCAAAGGGAATGTTAGAAAGATTTTTGTAGATCTTCAGAGTGAACCGTCTGCTTGGTTGAAAGGTGCTGCTGCAAGTTATAAAATAAATGCAAAAGTAGATCTACCTGCAGGAATATATAGCTGGGCAGTCGCCATTGTTGATACAACCAAGGAAAATAAGCCGGCAATTCAACTTGCCCTTGATGGAGATTTGACGGCTCAGGGTTGGACAAAGCTTTCGGCATTGCAGGTAAAATAGAAAATTTTATAAACAATTAACACCTATTATGATAAAGCTGATCAATCTATCTTTGATATTGTCCCTTTTTTTTAGCCTGATAACCTCCAACCTTGTTGCTCAGCAGAATATGGCCAATGTGTATGGTAGGCGAACTCAATCATTAAATGGAAAGTGGGACGCTATTGTAGACTTATACGACCAGGGAAGAAAAAACCAAATCTATCTGAATAAAAAGGCCGAAAATAAGACTGATTTTTATGAATACGCTTTCGAGAATGGTCTCCGTTTAAATGTACCTTCGGATTGGAACAGTCAAATGCCTGAACTTAAATATTACGAAGGTACCATCTGGTATGGCCGCAAGTTCGATGTATTGAAAGAAAGTAACGAAAGGCTGTTCTTATATTTTGCTGCTGTAAATTACCGTTGTCGCATCTATCTCAATGGACAAGAGATTGCACAACATGAAGGTGGTTTTACTCCCTTTCAGATTGAAATAACGGATGCAGCTAAAGAAAACGATAATTTTTTGGCAGTTGAGGTAAATAATAGCCGGCAGGTTGATGCCATTCCGGCAATGGCCTTTGATTGGTGGAACTATGGCGGTATCACCCGAGATGTCTTTTTGGTAAGCACGCCAAAAGTTTTTATCGATGATTATTTTGTTCAATTGGACAAAACCAAAGCCGATAAAATCACTGCGAAGGTCAAACTTTCGGAAAAGATAGCCAATTCCTCGGTAACTATCGAAATACCGGAACTACAACTAAAACAAACGCTTAAAACAGATGCTCAGGGAGAAGTGAAAACTTCATTCCTATCGAGAGAAATCAAACGTTGGTCGCCTACTGCACCTAAACTGTATAACGTGAAGATTTCAACGCGCGATGATCAAATAGAAGAGGAAATAGGTTTTCGCAATATTTGGGTAAAAGGGGAAGATATCTTCCTGAATGACGAAGCTATTTTTCTCAAGTCCATTTCATTTCATGAGGAAATACCTCAGCGCAAAGGTCGTGCTTTTTCACAGGCAGATGCAGTGATGCTGCTTTCAGAAGCGAAAGCTTTGGGCTGTAATATGATTCGTTTGGCGCATTATCCACAAAATGAATACATCGTGAGAACGGCCGAAAAAATGGGTTTCTTGTTGTGGGAAGAAATTCCCATATGGCAGGGCATCGATTTTGAAAATGAATCGACCAAAGATAAAGCCGGTAAAATGATGCGGGAAATGGTTGCTCGAGACAAAAATCGTTGCGCACTCGCTTTTTGGGGGGTAGCCAATGAAACCCAACCGTCCGAGCCTAGAAATGCTTTTATCAGGCATTTGATTGCTACATGCAGAGCCGTTGACACGACCAGGCTTATAACCGCTGCTTTTGATCTTGTTCGTTTCAATAAGGAGAAGGAAACCTTTGTTATGGATGATCCTTTTACGAAAGAATTGGACGTCGTAGCTGTCAACAAATATTTAGGCTGGTACCATTCCTGGCCAGTTTCTCCTAATAAAGCAGTATGGGATGTGGCAAAAGGCCAGCCTTTAATTATTTCTGAATTTGGAGGCGAGGCGTTGTATGGCAAAACGGGCGAAAAGGATGTCGTCAGTTCATGGAGTGAAGATTACCAAGAGACTTTATACAAAAACAACCTCGAAATGTTTAAGCATATCCCAAACCTGCGCGGAACTTCACCCTGGGTGCTATTTGATTTCCGTTCGCCTTTCCGTTTTCATCCGACCAATCAAGATGGCTGGAACCGAAAAGGACTGGTGTCGGATCAAGGCTATCGCAAAAAAGTCTGGTATCTAATGAAGAATTATTATGAGAATAAATAGAACTTCAATCTTAGCGCTTCGAAAACAGCCCTTAAAGACAATTTCACACTGACAAAGGCTATTCGGCCTGGCGCGCACAGAATAGGTTGGTGAAGAGAATGAAAGTACATAAATAATCGAAATATAAAATGGACGAATACAAGATAAGTATATACAAATACGTTAAAATAATATGCCTACTGGGGTTTCTAGTGCAAGCAACCTTTTTAAAGGCGCAAGATGTCATCGATTTATCGGGTACTTGGGGCTTCCAAACTGACGTGATGGATTTTCGAAGGGGCTCCCTGTCTCCCCGCTATAATCACGGTTTACAAGGAACAATTAAACTTCCGGGTATTACCGACGATTATCAGATAGGATATCAAAATCCTTATAAATATATTGACCGTCTGACCCGAAAATACGAATACATGGGGCCGGCATGGTACCAACGCGATATCGATATTCCTGCTGACTGGAAGGGAAAAAAAATATTCCTATATTTTGAGCGCACCCACTGGTTAAGTTCAATTTTCGTAGATACCAAGGAAGTTAGCAGCATCGATTATGTGAGTGTGCCTCACAATCACGATCTGAGTACTTCCTTAAAACCCGGAAAAAAGCATCGTATTACCATTTGTATCGATAACCGATTTCAGTACAATACACATAAATGGAACCATGCACATACTGAATTTACGCAGATTAACTGGAACGGTATCTTGGGAGAAATGAAACTGCTGGCCATAGATCCGGTTTATGTGGAAGACCTTCAGGTATACCCAAATATCAACGATCAGTCCATAAAAGTAAAATTACGGATCAATAATGTAACAAAAAAAAAGGTAAAGGGAAAGGTTTCCTTTGCTATCGACGGAACAAACTACAGTCTTAAAAATGAAATTGCTTTGTTAAGTACCGATTCGGTCACGTATATAGAGACAAAAATTCCCTTAGGTAAACAGATTAAACTGTGGGATGAGTTTAACCCAAATATTTATCGGATTAACTGCCAGCTGAATACTTCCGACGGTAAAAATAGTTACCAGCATGAAAAAGCGACCACCTTTGGTATGCGTGAAGTAAAACAAGGAAAAAACCATGTCCTGCTCAATAATCATCCGATCCATTTAAGAGGCAATGTTGAAAATGCAGTGTTCCCAAAAACAGGGCATGCTCCGCTCGATGATGCCTCTTGGGAACGCATTATGATACTGATGAAGGACTACGGCATGAACCATTTACGTTTCCATTCTTGGTGCCCCCCGGCGGCGGCCTTTCGCATGGCAGACAAACATGGGATATATTTTGAAGTGGAAATGCCTATGTGGGGGAAAGACGCCGAACCCGATGAGGCCAGATATAACTTCTTCCGCCGTGAAATTAAAGCTATTTTGAAAGAATACGGCAACCATCCTTCGTTTGTTCTGTACTGCAACGGCAATGAAATTACAGGGAACTTCGACTTTATTGAGGAACTTACCGCCGAAGGCAGAAAAGCTGATCCTCGTCATCTTTATAGCGGTTCTACTGCACGGACAAGAGTTAAATCAGATCAATATTACGTGTCCCAGCAAACCAACAAAGGGGCTGTAAAGGTTTACGAAGGTCAACCGGGTGCTGATTGGGACAAGAATGCGGAGTCTGATGTAGATGTGCCCGTCATTTCACATGAGTCGGGACAACGTTGTATCTATCCAAATTTTGATGAAATAAAGAAATATGCCAACAGCCCCGTAGAGGCCCGTAATTTTGAAGTATTTAGCGATTTATTGCAAAAAAATGGCATGCTGGACCAGGCAAAGGATTTCTTCAGAGCATCTGGTGCGCTGACCGTGCTGGAGTACAAAGCCGTGATTGAAGCCCTGTTACGATCGGGTAAATCTGCCGGATTTCAGCTTTTGTCGATGAACGACTTTCCGGGACAAGGTTACGCACCCGTGGGGATATTCGATCCTTTTTGGGATTCGAAAGGATTGGTTACGGCAGAAAAATTCAGGGAGTTTTGCGCGCCAACAGTCGCTCTACTACGCTATAACAAAAGCAGTTTTTTCAACACAGAAACATTTAAGGGTAAAGCCGAGGTATATAACTTTAGCAATTCTGCACTTGAAAATGCGAAAATTAAATGGTGGTTGACTGATACCGCTGGTAACGTATTGAAAAAGGGAACGCTGAAAAAGCAAACCATTGCCAACGAAAATGTATCGCCGGTAGGCGAATTTGAGATTTCCCTGAAAAACATCGGCACCCAAAAATTTACGGTTCATCTTGCGGTGAACGATAGCATTAAGAATAGCTGGGACATTTGGGTATATCCAAAGCATCAACATCTGATGCAATCTACAGCAAATGTGTTGTACACCGATGTCTACGATGATGTTGCAAAAAGGCAGTTGGCCCAGGGCAAAACCGTGGTTTTTTATCCTTCGCCAGACCAGGTAAAGGGTCGAAAATCAATGTTTCACAATCATTTTTGGAATCCCATTATGTTTGCATGGGCACCGATGACCATCGGCAACCTGGTCCATCATAAACAGGCCATGTTTAAGGATTTTCTTACTTCATACCATACCGATTGGCAATGGTGGGATATCCTAAACCATGCAAAAGTAATCGAAATGCAACATGCACCACAACAACTGCGTCCCTTTATACAGGTCATCGACAGTTACGACAACAACCAGAAATTGGGTATTGGTTTCGAAGCCAAAATGAACGGCGGGAAACTGCTAGTATTGGCATTGGATACCAAAAATGATATGGATAACCGTCCCGCTACCCAACAATTGTTGTACAGTATCGATAATTATGTAAAAAGTGAGAAATTCTCGCCGCAAGTGGCCGTAGAAGAGACCTTTATTCAGTCATTTTTAGAGAAATAAAAAGGATTAAACGATGATAAGAACAATGATATTGTCTATGATGACTTTTCTTTGGGGTCAGATCCTCATAGCACAGGAAATTATGTTAGAAGAGAAAGCATCCGTAAACCAGGTCTATAATAAGACTGTCGAGGCAGGAAATGCATTATCTTTTAATGATTTGGACATCGAATCGGGCTATGTACTTTATCAGACCGAGATAAACACTGATGCCGAAAGCGAAGAGCTGGAATTGGAAAACGTACGCGATTATGCCGTGGTCTATGTCGACGGTAAGGTGCAGGGTAGCCTGACAGATAAGAGTAAAAAACTAGCCATCAAAGCAAATCCAGGCAAACACTTGCTTCAACTTTATGTCGAGAATATTGGTCGGATCACTTACGGACCAGAAATTACAGATAATTCAAAAGGGCTATTTGGCACCATTACTTTAGATGGAAACGACCTTCAAGACTGGAAAATGATTCCCTTAACGGTGCGTAATTATCCACTCAAGGATTTGGTTTTTGAACAAAGACCAGCTAATGACAGCCCCGGTTTTTACAAAGGTCAGTTCGAACACAATCTGTCCGGAAACAAGTATCTTAATATGACAGGATGGGGAATGGGCGAGGTCTGGTTAAATAAAAAATATTTGGGATCTTACTGGGAGGAAGAAAAACAGCAGTCGATATTAATTCCTTCGGCGGATTTAATACCCGGAAAAAATGAACTTGTAATCTTCGAACTCAAAAATAATCAGCAAAAGAAGATAAGTTTGTCCCCAACGCCTGTTTTTAAGTAAATTGGTACTGTTGGCTTCGCATGGAGCTGAACAGCTGAAAAAGAGCTAAGGCCAGAATTTCGACGAAGCTCTTTGCCTAATAGTATGATAATCGAAGTTTATAGAACCACTGATCAACAATTAGCTTCAGGTATTTTGTTTGTAACTGGCACGCGTAAATCTTGGATTGAAATTTAAACAGCTTTAATAGCATCGGTAAATGAATAAATACAGTCTGATAATTTGTTTCCTCATTTTTTGGGGGCAATGTGTTCTCGGTATCGATCTTTCGAGGTATAGATTTCATTTGATGCCCGAAACTTCTTATTATGGCGGTATACAGAGCATCGCAAAAGATAGTTTAGGGCGTATTTGGTACACGGGACCCGATGCGCTCTTCATGTACGATGGCAACAGTTTTTATCAGTTAAATGATATCGTCTCTGCGATCAAACCAGCACAAAAATGGGGTTATGGTTCTTTAATTCGGGATAAAAAGGGAAATCTGTTTCTAGCTTCTGGGCAAGGCTTATTAAAATTCGATTACGAACGGTTTTCTTTTCATGTCGTGGTTCCCGGAATGATCCGTTCGCTTTGTGTACATAGCGATGGTCAGGTTTACATGCTGTCAGACAATAGCATACTACGCTATAATCCGCAAAATAAACTGACAGAAAGCTTTTTATTGCCCAAAAACAAGTCTTTCCAAAATATATTGAGTGCTAAAGATCACGTGTTTCTAAGCCAAGGCGCTGTTGTGTATCAAGTTGAAATGACGAAAAAACGCTTAATCCAGTTTGCGGATTTTGGTAGTACGACAAATCAGGTGAACGATGCGGTTGCGTATCGGGGCTTATATTACTTTTTAACACAGCGAGGGGGAATCCATGTAACGGATTTGACAGGTACCTTAAAACAGAAGATCCCGGTAAGCGTAGCGGGAAATTCATCTGTTTTAACCAAAAAACTTTATCTGGACCAAACCGGCATAATCTGGGTGGCTACACAGGCCGGATTATTTTTTTATGATCCCGCGACTGAAAGTAGCAGTGCCTTACGGATGAACCTGAACGATGCCTATTCATTACCTAATAACTCGATATGGACGATTTATCCAGACCCGGACCAAGGGGCCTGGATAGGTACTTACGGTGGTAAAATAGCTTATTGCTCGCTTTACGATTCCCGAGTTCGTTACTTCAAGCCCAGCCCAGGGGGACTCAATCACCCCATAGTCAGTAGTTTTCAGGAAGATCATCTGGGAAACATATGGATCGGTACCGAGGGGGGAAGCTTGAATTACTGGAATAGAAAAAAGGATCAGTTTACCCCCCTAGAAAAATCGCAGGGTAGTTCGTTAAGTCCCCATATGATTAAACGCCTGAAATTTGACCGAATGAGCAAAAAACTGTTGATTTCAGCCTATAACGGCGGTATTGGCAGTTATGATGTAGACAATCAGCATTTCAGCAGTTTCAATTTCCGCTCTCCGGAGAGCCAGCAACCACTCACCGTTTATGATTTTGTAAACGATAAGGAAGGCACCTGGTGGATGACAGATCCCGATAAATCATTTTTATATCGAAGAAAGCCTCAGGGTTCTATAGAGATGGTGAGCGTCCTTAATGCGCAGGGCAAAAAAATGGAACTCGAAGTCGAAGCATTATATGTGAATAACCAAGATCAGCTCTGTTTAATTAGCCATCAAGGATTTTTTGTTGTAAATCCCCATACCTTAAAGGTATTGAAGCACTACGTGCTCAAAGATGCTTCCTATTCAGCAAATTACCTGTGTAGTTATACAGCGACTTCAAATGGCGAAGTGTGGTTGGGAACATTGGGTAAAGGCGTAAATGTACTCAGAAGAGATGGGACATATGTCAACTATAGTGTAAATAACGGATTTCCGGCGAAAATGGTATTTGGCATATTAGAAGATGTTGCCACGAAAAATATCTGGTTAAGTACCAGTGATGGTCTTTTTTGTTTCAACTGGAAGTCCAGTAAATTTGAGAAAGCGAGATTTTATCAGGAAAATAACATTGGTTCATTTTATATTCATGCCGCTTACAAAACTTCCAGGGGTGAAATGCTGTTTGGTGGTACCAATGGATTTCTACTTTTCGATCCGGCGTACCTCAATAAAAATCTTCAAAAACCGAAAGTGTTTTTTACAGGATTTCTGGTCAACAATAAACTCGTGAAACCAGCGGATGGCTCATCAGTTTTAACGAAAGACATTGGTAGTCTTTCCAATCGAAAAGAAGACAAGATAAGACTCTCCAGTAGCCAGTCTAATGTAGAAATTAAGTTTTCGGCAAATAGTTATCTATCCGCAGAGAAAAACCAGTTCGCTTACCGGATGTTGGGGCTTGGTGAAGACTGGCAAATCAGTCATGCCAATCAGAAATCTGTACAGTTTCTCAATCTTCCAGGCGGAGATTATACCTTTGAAATCAAGGCTTCCAACAATGATGGGCTATGGGGCGATCAAATTTCACGATTATATATTCATGTCGATCCACCATTTTTCTTGTCGTGGTGGGCTTATTGCTGCTATGCAGCACTTGTTTCTGCTCTGCTCTTTTTCATAATGAGATATTACAGCAATAAAAGAGTGTTTAAAGAGCGATTAGCACTCGAGCGTTTAAAAGAACAGAATATGCAAGAGCTGAACCAGGCGCGTACCGACTTCTTTACCAATATCTCACACGATTTAAAAACACCGCTAACCTTGGTTTTACAGCCGCTTAAACAACTCAAAGACACTATTGTGGCCAATGATACCGCTTTGGTATACATGGATTTAATAGAGAAAAATGTATCCAGAATACAGCGGATGATTAGCCAATTGCTGCGCTTTCGCGAAATAGAAAGCCAAAAAATTACACTCAATCCGCAGGTTGGTGATTTTATCAATTTTGTAAGGGATCTATTTAGCTTATTTGAGCTCTATGCCAATAAAAAAGGTGTTGAAACCAATATTTCCGCGTACAAGGACAATTTATATGTTGCCTTTGATTACGATGTTATCGAAAAAATATTGACTAATCTGTTTTCCAATGCCCTAAAATATACACCAGATAATGGGTATGTGGGCGTACGTATCTATAGTGCAACAGCAGAAGAAAAAGAACGGTTTCCTTCGTTAAATCCGACGGAAATCGAATACATCTCCATTGAAGTTATAAATACCGGTGATTGTTTTTCTGAAGAACAGATCGCGATGCTTTACACTTCTTTCAACCGCTTATCTTCTCATCGGCCAACTTTTGAAGAAAGTTCAGGACTTGGACTTGCCATTGTGAAAGAACTGGTAGATGTGCTGGAGGGTAAAATATGGATGGTCAATAAGACCGATAAAATTTCATTTACCATTTCACTACCGTTAAGAAAACAGGCCGGGGCAGGCGATATGCAGCCTAACGTTTATGATTATACCGTTTCTGAAATCGACGATATTATCATGCAGGATACTGCAGCCCCAGAAACAAGATCGATCCCTATAAAAAAGACAGATAATATCCTGCTCATTGAAGATGACCAACAGCTGCGTGTTTACCTGGAGCAGCGTCTGGCCGAAAAATATAATGTGTACACGGCGAGTGATGGGGAAGAAGGCTTAATTAAAGCCGAAAAAATTTATCCGCAACTTATTATTACCGATTTGATCATGCCAAATCGCAATGGCTTGGAAGTATGCCGTAGCCTTAGACAAAATTTTAAGACTAGCCATATTCCTATTATTATGATTTCGGGTACGGGAGATGACAACCAGCATAAAATAAAAGCATTGGAATATGGCGCCAATGTGTTTATTGATAAACCGTTTCATGTCGACTATCTGTTGCAACAGACGGAAACCATTCTAAGAAATCAGCGGGAACTAAAAGAAAAATACAGCAAACACGTTCAGGTAGATCCCTCCAATGTAACCGTTACCTCCATGGACGAGGAACTGCTGATTAAGGCCATTCAGGTCATTGAAGAAAATATTGACAATGCCAGTTATTCCGTAGAAGATTTTGTGGCTGATATGAACGTAGGCAGAACCATTCTCTATCAAAAAATACATGATATTGTGGGAATGTCTATCAAAGAATTTATTTTGAATATGCGACTGAAAAGAAGTGCTTATCTGTTAGAAAAATCGGATTTGACGATAGCTGAAGTTGCTTACCAAACCGGGTTTAACAATGCCAAATACTTTAGCGTCTGTTTCAAAAAACAGTTTGAACTGAGCCCTTCAGAGTTTAAGAAAAAGGTTTCCAGTGGAAAGAAATAAAAATACAGCCAATAGTTTACCGATTTACCCTTTCAGATAGGAGGAAGGCAATTCTATATTTTTGAAATCCTAACGATCATGAAAATGACAATTTTTAGAAAAACGCTTCTGCTTACATATTGCTTTTGCTTGTTTAACGTAATGTATCTGACAGCGGCTGTCGCCCAAAAGGTAGATGAGACTTCGATCAGCCCCAATAAATACAAAAGTGGTTCCCAGTCAGAACGTATACAAAAAGCCATAAATGAAGCAAAAAAGTCGACTAGGAAAGTAGTGATCCCTAAATACGATGCGGTAACGAAAAAAAGTGTCTGGCTCATCGATCAGGCCATTTTGCTTCCGGGCGATTTTGAACTTGAATTGAATAACTGTACCATTAAGCTATCGGATAAATGCCGGGATAATTTTATTCGTTCGGCAAATGCAGGGTTGGCAATTAAAGATATAGCACCCACAAAGAATATCAAGATTATCGGAAAAGGAAATGTTCTTTTAGAAGGAGCTGATCATCCCAGAGCTACCGGTGACCATAATAAAATCTTGTCCTTAAATCCCAGCGGATTTGGACAATCTTATGGTACAGATGCAGGTAAGCCCCAAGAGAACCAAAAAGGTGGATGGCGGAACCACGCCATTATATTGGCTCACACTGATGTATTTGAGGTTAGCGGCATTACATTAAAGGATTATCATGGGCATGGACTGGTATTGGAACGCTGTACAAACGGTAAGGTAAGCGATATTACTTTTAACGTAAGGCAGGCCGTCACTGTTGATGGAGTAGACAAACAGATTTTGAATCAAGACGGCATGGGCGTACGTTTTGGCTGTAAAAATATTCTTATTGCAAATTGCAAAGGTAAAAGTGGTGACGACTTTATTAATATAGGATTAACAGACACCGGGGTGGGAGCAGGCGAAGAAAATGTCAATGTAGTCAGTGGTTCGATATATCGGGGCGAAATCGACAACATTTCAACTATTTATCTCCAGAACTGGCAGGACTTCTATTCAATTTCACACCGATCCATACGGATTATGCCTGTGGGTAAGCTCCGTATAAGTCATGTTTTTATCGAGAATATGGTCATCAGTCCGCTAGCACAACAAGGTTTGGTGGTCGAGTATGGCGAGCATGTGCAGGGCTTATTTGTACGAAATTTAATCAGTCATCAACCGATAAAAGCCAAAGGTATCTCGCAGGCCAGTTTCCGCGATATCATATATAAAGGTCAGGGTGAAGCTATCGATGTGCAACCAAGCGATACCGTTATCCTAGATCATCTAATGTGTATAAAAAACGAATAATAAAGCGCTTCTAACCTCCATTTTACAGCGAAAAACACATGTTTTTGCCTTTTGTACAAAATCAAACCATTTTCGTACAAAAACGAACCCTACGAATTGGTGATGATAATAGTTTTGTCTTAACCAATTTTAAAAAAGCAAAATATGTGTATGAAAATTCCTCCCGACCACGTGATTAGGCTCACGCAGGGTAATCCGAACTGACCTATTTTAAACTCATATTCTTTACGAGAAAGGGAAAGTAAAGAACGCAAGTAAATTTTAAACTAACCATTATAAATCAATGATACAAAAGATACATATCTGGCTCAGGAGCTGGATAATGAGTGCTACCCTATCGGTGGTGGCGACTAATTATGCTTATTCGCAAGCAACAGATCAAATAAATGTCAAAGGTCAGGTCACCAATGATGCAGGAGAAGGCCTTAAAGGTGTTTCGGTCATGATTAAAGGGGCGAAAACCGGTGTTCAGACAGATGCAAATGGCCGTTATACCATTCTGGCGCCACGCAGGGCTACGCTACTTTTTACCTACATCGGTTTCAATAGCCAGGAATTAGAGGTCAATCCATCAGGAATCATCAATGTGAAGATGTCAGGAAATAATGTCCTGGATCAGGTTGTGGTCGTAGGGTACGGTACAGCCAAGAAGAAAGATTTAACGGGAGGTTTGGCCGTGGTCGGAAAAGAGCAGTTAAGCATGGTATCTACCTCAAATCTGATGGATCGCTTGGTGGGGCAGGTGGCCGGTTTCTCCATTACGACCGGAGAAGCTGCACCCGGAGCGTCACAGACCCTGTTGATACGGGGTGAAAATTCGATATCGGCCAACAATAGTCCATTGATTATTTTAGATGGTATTCCCTACAGCGGATCCCTGGCAGATATCGATCCTAACAACGTCGAAAACCTTTCGATCTTAAAAGATGCCTCCGCTTCGGCTATCTACGGTTCGCGTGCGGCCAATGGGGTTATTCTGATACAAACAAAACGGGGGGCGTTGGGTAGAGCTCAGGTAAACTATAAAGGTTTGATCGGCATGGCCGAGCCTATGCAACGCATCAATGTCATGGGGCCAAATGAATATATCCGCTTTCAACAAGATATTGCCCGAATTAGGCAAGGCTATACTGGAGCGCTATTGGATCCTATCGCCGGGGATATTATTAGCGTAACAGAACGCGGTAATTATGCGAAAGGCATTACGAACAATTGGCAGGATTACGTCTTTCGAAAAGCCATGACCATGGATCATCAGCTGAGCATTTCAGGTGGTACAGAGAATACAAAATATATGGCTGCCCTTGCAGCTTTGGATCAAGAGGGTGTGGTATACAATTCTAAGTTGTCCCGTTTAAATATAACCACCAATGTGGACCAGACTTTTAATAAATGGTTAACCACTGGCGTTGGCCTGCAATATACCCGAAAAAGCGACGGTGGTATTACGCCAAATTTGGAACATGCCATAAAACAAAGTCCTTATGGAAGCTATAAAGACGAATCGGGGAAGTATGTGCCCGAGCCCATGGAGTATTCATTGATCGTCAATCCGATGCGCAACGTCAATGCGATTCAGGATAGGTATAATAACAACTTCTTTCTTTCTGGCTATGCCAATATTTTGCTGCCGGTGGAGGGCCTTTCCTTACGATCAAATTTTGGTTATAATTATCGGAACGGATTTACAGGAACCTATTACGGGCGCAACACCTTTGAGGGCCGGGATCAAGGTACGCAAGCCGGAGGTAGTGCTTCCATTAACAATTCCAACTATAACGATTATACCTGGGAAAATCTGCTCAAATACGAGCGGCAGATTGGCGATCATCGTTTTGATGTGACGGGTTTATTCAGTATGCAAAAAACGAAAAGCTGGTCAACAGCCCAGAGCGGAGCTGGTTTTGTAACCGATGACACCGAATACTTTATGATCGGTTCGGCCAGCCGTCTAGTTTCCAATAGTGCTTCGTTGTCAGAATCAGCTATGCTGTCGTATATGGGCAGGATAAATTATGCCTACAAAGGTAAATATCTATTAACCTTGACAGGACGTACAGACGGAGCCTCGGTATTTGGTATCAACAATAAATACGCATTCTTCCCTGTGGCAGCGGCAGCATGGCAAATTGGAGAAGAGCGTTTTCTGAAAGATAATGTCAAATGGCTGGACATGCTGAAAATCCGTCTTTCTTACGGTGCCAACGGTAACCAGGCGATTACACCCTACCGCACCTTAGACCGCCTATATTCCAATGTAAAATATATCTGGGGCGATGATGGTACTGCCGTTACGACAGCCTATTTGGCCGGTGATGGTGTGGGGAACCCTAATCTGAAATGGGAAACCACCTATTCGACCAACCTGGGGCTTGACTTTCAGTTGTTTAATAATAGATTGGGCGGTACTATTGATGCTTATATCTCTAAAACGAAAGATTTGCTGATGACCCGTACTGTACCTATCATGAATGGGTATAACCGAATTTGGGACAATATCGGCGCTACCCAAAATAAAGGTATTGAGGTCACCTTAAACTCGACGAACGTTAAAGGAGAAAATTTTCAATGGAATACGACCGCCGTGTTTTCCTTAAACCGCGATAAAATTGTCGAGTTAAGAGGGGATGGTATCGATGATATTGCCAATAACTGGTTTATTGGTCAGCCATTGAGAGTGTTCTACGATTATAAAATGATCGGTGTATGGCAGAATGGTGAAGCCATTACTGTTGATGGGGCAGCTCCCGGAGCCGCTAAATTGTACGATCGCGATGGCAATGGAAAAATAGAAGCCAGTGATCGGGTAGTCATCGGGTCTAAAAACCCACGCTACACTGCTTCTTTAGCCAACCGGTTTGCTTACAAAAATTTTTATGCATCAGCTTTATTGACCGGTGTTTTTGATGTATGGCGCGATGATCACATGGCCAATCTAGGTGCTTGGACTTTTGGAATTACCAACTATGTACACGATGCCAATTATTGGACGCCCGAGAATCCTAATGCGACGATCGTTTCGCCGGGCTATCTCAATCCATTGGGACACGGCTATTATAAAAAGGTGAGCTACGTACAGGTGAAGAACATCACCTTTGGCTATAAGTTGCCACACAAAATTGCTAAAAAGGTAGGTGTAAATGGTATTGATGTAAATGTCAGCGTCAACAATCTCAATACGATTTCTAATATCAGGGAGGTACTCAATTACGACAACAGCTGGATGGCCTCTTATCCAACAGCACGATCGTACATGTTTGGCTTAAATGTAAACTTCTAATCGAATAGGACATGAAAATGAAAAATATTATCACAACAAGTTTGGGACTTATCTTATTGTTCACCTTAGGAGGCTGTAAGAAGTTTCTGGAGGAAGAACTGAAAACTGAACTGGCGCCATCCAATACCTATACCAGCACCTACGGTTTCGAAGTGGGGAGTGCTGGTTTGTATACACTCACACGTTCAGAATACAATACCTATGGCGAAGGTGGCGCCTTCATCCATAATGGTGCCTGCCCATATGAAGCTTTACAGGTCTCTACAGATATCGCTGATGCCATTAATAGCGATGGCTCTTTGACGGCTTTTGCAAACCTTACACTTACTGCCTCAGAACGGTTTGTGGGTACTTACTGGAACTGGGCTTATAATCTTATTTCATCGGCAAACCTGATGTTGGTTTATTCCGAAAAAAACACCAATTGGGATACGCCGGAAGATAAAGCACGCTTCCAGGCTGAAGCCCGCTTCTTTCGGGCTTATGCTTACCGCACCTTGGTTTATCTCTACGGCGATGTACCTTATGTAGAAACCATTTTGTATGATTTTCAGCTTAATTTTACACGCACACCAAAAGCCGAAGT
Source organism: Sphingobacterium sp. UBA3519 (assembly GCF_002377215.1). Classification (NCBI taxonomy): domain Bacteria; kingdom Pseudomonadati; phylum Bacteroidota; class Sphingobacteriia; order Sphingobacteriales; family Sphingobacteriaceae; genus Sphingobacterium; species Sphingobacterium sp. UBA3519. Next base: position 38,582 of record NZ_DFPI01000031.1, on the reverse strand, counting down.
TATTGGACATATGGTAGACGACCTGAAGTTTGCCGTGGATAACCTGCCTACCAATCCAGACGGCGTCAAAGAAGGAAAGCTGACCAAATGGGCAGCGAGCCACTTACTGAGCGAGATCTATCTGCTGCAGGGCAATCATGCCGAAGCCGAAAAAGCCGCATTGGCGGTCATCAATAGCGGTTATTATAACCTGATGAAAAACAGATACGGCGTGAATAGCAGCAAACCAGGCGATGTATTCAGCGATTTATTTCTGGAAAATAATCAAAATAGGAAAAGCGGCAATAAAGAAAGTATCTGGGTATTGCAGTTCCAGTTTAACACGATCGGTGGTGGTACCAATTCAGATGACTGGACCCGCCGGGCTTGGATACCCAATTACTCGACGATTACAGGATTTGTTTTGGCTGACACCTTGGGCGGCCGTGGTATTGCACAATTAGTGCCAATGAAGTGGTGGGTCGGTACCACAGGTACCAATGCTACAGGCAATGTCGCTGGTATTTTCGAAGCAAATGATATCCGTAATTCAGGTTATAACATTAAACGCAACTGGTATTACAACAACGCGAATGAGACCTCACTATATGGTAAAAAAGCCAATATTACCGAGCAGACCTGGTTTACGACAAAAAGCTTATTTCCAGCGATTACAAAATTCTTTTACGGACGTACTGAAAATTTAAGTTTGACCGGTAGTTATAAAGATCGTATGAAATTCCGTTTGGCTGAAACCTATCTGTTGCTTGCTGAAGCCTATTTGGGACAAAATATGCCAGATAAAGCCGCGCAAGCCGTCAACGAGGTGCGGAAAAGAGCCGGAGCATCCGAAATCACGGGCGCAAAGATGAATATGGATTTCCTGCTCGATGAGCGTATCCGCGAATTAGTTGGCGAAGAAAGCAGAAGGTTTACCTTGGTGCGCACTAATACCTTGGTAGAGCGTGTCAAAAAGTATAATAATTCGATAAAGGATAAAATTACGGACAACAATATCTTATGGCCTATTCCACAGGTGATCAGGGATGCCAATACAGGGGCGCCGTTCCCGCAGAACCCAGGTTATAATTAATGGTAGCGGGAAGCTGTACGAATAGCATTTGAATTTTCGGCAGCTTCCCAACCCCATAACAAACAGCAGCGACGCCAGTCAGGCGCATGATTCTATCCAAACGTTAGCAAAAATATAAATCAATGAAAATCATCAATTATTTATACAAAACCTTATTTTTCTTAAGCATGGTACTTTGCCAGTTATCCTGCAAACAGGAAATTCAGGATATACCCAAAGTCAATGAAATGATGGCCCTTCAGCCTTCGTCGGAAAACATTACGTTGGACGAGGTCAATTTGACCAAAGATATCGTCACATTTAACTGGAAGCCCGCCAGGGCGCAGTCAGATGATCATTTGATCAGCTACAGTACCATGTTGGATGTTGTGGGAAATAATTTTGGGACTGGTACAGCCATATTCAATTATGAAGACGATAATGTATTCAGCAGAAGCTTTACTTCCGAGCAATTGCAAAATTGGGCAAACGAAAAGTGGGGCATACCCGCAAATAAGAGCTTTACGCTGGAGTTTAGAGTGGTCGCCCAATGGGAGGGCGGTGCTACTTTTGAGGCACCCGAAGTACGTACCGTAAGAATTACAGTAAACCCGATCAAGGCGGTTGTTTTTGATGCCGATAAAGTGTTCTTGAGCGGAAGTGCCGTTGGCGGAAACAAGGTGGAGATGCCAAAAACACTGGAAAATTTGGATCAGTATGCCTATGTCTTGAATTTGCAGCCGGGCGAACTCGAAATTCCGGTAGAATTTAACGGTGAGACCAATTACGTCGTTACTTCCGATGGAAGCACCTCATTAAGCGATGGGAATGCTGTTGGTATTAAGATGAGGGAACGTGTGTTCTCCTGGAAAATAGAAACTGCTGGAGAATACCGTGTCGTGGTCAACATGCAAAAGGCCACAGCAACAATCTATTCACCGACAAAAATGCTTGCAGCAAAGACCGTGACCTGGACAGGTGATCAACCTTATACGACAACGGTGACAGATTTATGGATGCACGGAAGTATCAATGGCTGGGGAACTCCGGTTAAAATGGATTGCCAAGTAAGTTTGGCCGATCCGCAAGTTTTGGTTTATACCGGTGGTAAAGTAGGGACTACGAAGTTTATCGTGACTGGAGATAACAGTAATAACAAAAACCTGGCTTACGCATTTAGTGCTCCGCTCACGTCTGCGGGGGTGGCCCAGACCTTGACGCTCACTCTGGGAAAAGTAACTGAACTGGGCGGGGGCAATTCGAGTGCAAATCGCAATTCTTATTTCACTATCCCGGCGACGACCAATGTGCTGATTTTTGATTTAAGAAATATGACGATTCTGGCGTTAAAACGGTAAGCAACCGTATCCAAACGCATAAATTAACTTTAACATTTTTGAAAGTGAAAAATATAAATTACAAAAAAGCCTGTTTCAAAGCATTTACTGTTATGCTTTGCTTTCTAGCAGTGTCATGTAAGAAAGAAGGCGCCGATACTGAAAGAGCACTGTCGGGCACCTTGGTGAAGCCCAGTTACAACAGGAGTGCCATGTTTCGTAACCCTTTAAATGGTTGGGTCATGTATGCCTCAGCTTCGGGCAATCCCTCTTATTGGGACACCCAATTCTATGTACCTGACTTAGGTAAAACGGTCAAAGCAATTGACTATGCATCTGCCTGTTATATCCGTACCAGCTGGCGAACTTTTAATCCTGTAGATGGCGTATATGCCTGGAGGGATCCCAGCACCGCAATCTATAAAATGATCAAAGGGGCACAAGATAAAGGATTGCCAATCGCCTTTCGTATCGTGGTCGACGGTCGCGATCAAGGAGCAAATACGCCGCAGTTTGTTTTTGATGCAGGCGCCAAGTATTATGTGGCCAATGCATCTTTTCCGGACAGAAAAACGCCGGTGCTGCAAGACCCTGTTTTTAGGAAATATTATAGCAAGCTGATCGAAGAATTAGCTAAGGATTTTAATGATTTAAATAAAACATCCTTTGTAGATGCCTATGGACTCGGATTGTGGGGCGAGGGGCACAGTGTAATATATGAAGATCCCAATAACCCCTCTGGTCAAAATATTGAGGCCATCAAAGAAGAAGTCGTCGATTGGATTTCGGATGTTTATTCAAAGAATTTTACAAAGGTCCCCTTGCTAATCAATTATCATCGCGTAGTTGGCGACCCAGCGGGCAATGGAGCTCCAAATCCGAATTCGGAGAAGTTGTTGAATAAGATGATCAGCAAAGGATACAGCCTGCGTCAGGATGCCTTTGGAATGACCGATTATTATCAAAGCTGGGAGAAAAATTTTGCTAAGGTTTGGAATTTTAAACGTCCGATTATTATGGAAGGTGGTTGGATTACGACTGGTACCCATCGTTACTGGACTGATCCAAGTGGTAAATATAGGCAAGACCATCCCGAAGATGTTCGGCAGGGCGAATTTGACAGCTCCTTGGAAGCCGCTGTAAACATGATGGATTTCCGTATCGGTGAAATTGAAAGCTGGTTCACCAAGTCCTTTACATTATGCCAACGTTTTATTTCTGAAGGGGGGTATCGTTTATATCCCGATCGCGTCTATTTACCGGAGAAAGTCAATACCGGTACCGAAACGACGATTAACCATCGCTGGCGGAATATGGGCTGGGGGTATTTTCCGAACAATATTCCCCAATGGAACTATAAATATAAGGTAGCTTTTGCACTGCTGGATGAAGAAAATAAGGTGAAAGAAGTTTTTGTAGATGATAAAGGAGAACCTTCAACCTGGCTTAAGAATAATCCAATAGCGTACGAATTAAAAGCCAAGGTTGGCCTTCCCGCTGGAAACTATACTTGGGCCATTGCTATTGTCGATACCTCAAATGAAAACCAGCCGGGCATAAAACTTGCCGTAAATGGTGATGTGACCAATACCGGATGGTTAAAACTATTGAAGGTGCAGGTACAATAAAATTAAGCAGAGATTGTTAGAAACAGCTATCAAATGATTGATTGGTAGCTGTTTTCCATTAAGGATTTTTGAATTGCATGTAAGCAGCTGAAATTGCACACATGTCAAAGAAGGTAAGCATTGATAAATCTTTTGGAATAGGCCGACATCAACGCATGACTACATAGCGAGGCCTAAGCCCCGCTATGTTTTAGCAATTATAATTCGAATGAAATATAATTTGCAGACTATATTCCTAATTCACCATGGGCAAGCATATGTCTGTAAATTGTTCTGCAGTTGTCGAAGAATCCTGAACAGGAATTTTCGACATAGGTTTGCGAAGTGAAAGTGTCAATCACTTGGCCACTACTATTGTAGACAGTTAGCGTATAAACACACTTTGTTAAAAACTTTGCATTGTTTTCCTTTGTTAATTCGGCAACTTCAACTTTGTTTGTGTTTTCAGTTGCTGCGGAAGTACTTGTTTTTACTTCTGCATTTTCTTTTGGTGCTTTTGTCTCCGTGCCTGCAAAAGCCGCTGTCGATAGCGCAGCTACGGCTATCAGACTCATCAATAACTTTTTCATTGTTTTTAAGTTTTTTTGTTAAACCATATATGCCTTTTGAGCATGTTGTAATTATCTATTAATAAAAATAAGGACATGGAAATTGACTGACGTAAACGATTGGTATTCGCGAGGGTTTATCTATTATTCGCGCTGACTTATTCGATATTAGTTTATCCGGTAAAATCGAGAGCTAGTTGGTCAAGTAACTTCAATAGCCTTACTTCATGTAATAATAGCGATCCAATCTACTTGGACAGCTCTGTTTTTTTATAAGGCGACTGAGCTCGTAATTATGGATATTAATGTTAATTTTATATGAAATTAACATCTGTTAGGTTAATTTGCATCAATTAAATATACCGAATTCATGATCGTTGGACTGAAACATATTTCCATATCAATGGACGATTTTCTCTTATTACAAGCTGGAGATCAGTCTATTTTTGGTATTGTGTTCAATTATTATCAGCCGATTATTTATTTTAAAGTCAGACAACTCTGCAAAAGTGACAGTGATGCGGAGGAGGTCACACAGGAAGTTTTTATTGAATTTTATTTAAAAAGAATGCAGCTCTCCGGTCCGGAAGCCATTTTTCCCTTTCTATTTGCTATTTCAAAGAGAATGGCCATATCCAATTTCCGTAAATCGCTGGTCCGATCCAACTATCTGCAGTCGCTTCAGCACAGTTGGCCTGAAAGTTCTTTTTCGCTCCAGGAAGAATTGGATGGCAAAGAGCTACAGGTCATCTTAGAATCTATTATTGCACAATTGCCTCCACAGCAGCAGGCAGTTTACCGGCGGAGCAAGTTTGAAGATCAATCTTATCAGGAAATTGCCGATGAAGAAGGGCTCTCCAAAAATACCGTGCGTAATCACCTCAGTCTCGCCTCAAAATTTGTCCGGTTCAAGCTGGATAAAATCCTGTCCATCTTTTTTTTCTAAGCAACTCGGGTTGCCACCTCTTTTCCTGTAGTTGTAATTAGCCATCTCAGGGGGCTAAAAAGTTAGGTCGCCTAAAATCCGTAAAAAAAAATTTTTTCTATTGGTACTTTTTCCGGCTTCGTGCGATTATGTAGTTGAAATCGATCCAAAGGAATGAACCAAATTGAACAATACAGCCAATTAATACGTAAATATCTTGCTGATCAAGCCAGCAAAGAAGAACAGGAACTGCTTGTAGGATTAATGGATGATCCTGCATTTCTGCAGGCTTGGGAGAAAGTCTGGCGAGAGAACTCGTACCCTGCAAAGCCCGCAACATACCCCGATCCACATCGGATGATGGAAAATATATTAGCCGATCCGAGATTAGCAACACCTGCATCTACGTACCAAAGAACTACAGATGGACATTTTAATTTCAGGAGTAGATGGTGGCAGGTGGCGGCAATCTTTCTTGCGTTCTGCGGAGCCGTGCTATGGGGCTACTACAACTTTTATACCGTGGATATGCAGCCAAAAGAGCAGCTGTCTACGGTGTCGATCGTACCGGGTTCTGATAAAGCCATAATCATTCTTGAAGATGGAAAACAGATCGACCTCAGTTTGCTCCATGCGGATACAGTCCTTGACCAAGGCGAATATTTGATCACCAAAGATAATAAAGGTCAAATCAGTTATAAGCTCAAAGACATGTTGTCACCAACAAATAACATCGTCTACAATACGGTCGTAACCCCTAGAGGTGGAGAGTATACATTAAAGATGGCCGACGGAAGTCTTGTGCAGCTCAATGCAGGCAGTAAGATCAAATATCCTGTAAAATTTGATGCGAAGTTGCGGTCGGTGCAGCTCGAAGGTGAAGCCTATTTTGAAGTGGCTAAAATGGACAATAAAAGCAAACGGGTACCTTTTATCGTGCAAAGTGGAGCACAGACACTCGAGGTTCTTGGAACACATTTTAACATCAGGAGTTTTGGGGATCAAATCGTTACCACGTTGGTAGAAGGAAAAGTCAAGCTATCTTTTGGCGATGCTGCCTTGAAAGAACAGGTCCTAGCGCCCAATGACCAGGTCGTTTTCGATAAAAGCCGCAAGAGCGTGAAAAAGGAACAAGTGGATCCGTTCTATAGTCTTGCCTGGAAAAATGGAAATTTTGCTTTTGATAATGCATCCATTCAAACGGTCATGGACGAGGTAGCACGCTGGTATGATGTCGAGATCAGTTACCAAGATCAGCTGCAGGGACAGCACTTCTCCGGGACAATCTCCCGCTATGAAAATATCGATAAATTGTTGAAAACAATTTCTCTCGCCGGTGGCGTACATTTCGAACGTAAAGGAAGGAGGATATATGTGCTAAACTAACGCTGATGAGAAGGGAAGCATATATAACAATCAGGAGCGCGCCAACGCCCCTGAAAGTTTTGTCTTTTTCTCGACATGGATGAATAGTAAAACCGTTAAATTTTATCTCAACCGAATGCAATTTAATAAAAAAAAATTGATCGGACCGACCCAATTATGTCAGGTAAGATCCCAGAAAATACCAATTTCTATGAAATTGTCATTAGCAATTCCTCTCTTATTCGCAGCCAATTTGCAGCTGCATGCATTTTCTTTTGGCCAGACCGTCAATCTGAAGCGGAATAATGTGAAAGTGAGTGCTGTCTTGAAAGAACTGCAGAAGCAAAGCGGATACAATATTTTTTACAACGAATCGCTGATCGCAAAAGACGACCGTATCAGCGTGAGCTACCACAATATTTCTTTTGAAGAAGCCTTGAAAGATCTATTGGCCCAGTTGCAGTTATCTTATGTCAAAGCGGATAAAAATATTGTCTTGAATAAACAAGTGGATCAGCCCGTTCGCCAGGTATCGGTTACGGAGGCTCCGCAGCTGTACCCGGTCAAAGGATTTGTCAAAGACGATCAGGGCCGACCGTTGGACAATGTTACTATCAGTGAAAAAGGCAAAAAGGAGAAAACACTCAGTCGGGAGGATGGCAGCTTTCAGATCCAGGTCAGCAGCCCGGATGCCATACTTGTATTTACGATGGTTGGCTATCAGCCGCTGGAAATAGCGCTGGCAAAGCAGTCGACATTGCATGTGACCATGAAGCCGGCTATCAATGCAATGGAAGAAGTTGTCGTCGTGGGCTACGGTGTACAGAAAAGAGCCAATCTGACGGGAGCTGTGTCGCAGGTCAATGCGGATGATATCGCGCTGCGTCCAAGTGCAAATATTGCAGGTACACTCCAGGGACTTATGCCGGGCTTGAATATACAGCTCAACAGCGGTGATCCATCCAAAACACCCGATATCAATGTGCGGGGATTCAATTCCATCAATGAGGGCGGCCCGCTGGTATTGATCGACGGGATCGAAGGGAATATCACACGGGTTAATCCCAACGATATTGAAAGTGTTTCTGTCCTGAAAGATGCTGCTTCGGCGGCCATTTATGGAGCCCGTGGTGCTTTTGGAGTCATCTTGGTCACCACCAAAAAAGGAAAGGCAGGAACAGTTAAGGTCGATTATGTCAATAATTTTGCCTGGACTACACCCGCCTCCCGTACCGACTATATCTCCGATCCCTATGTCTATGGTAAAACAGTAGATGCCGCACTGTATGGTTATAACGGCAGTTCCTATACACGTTACAATGCAATGGACTGGGACGCAATTAAAATGGTGGCTGCAGGTGAGATTGCGCCCTTTCATGAGAAACAGACAGACGGAACCTATAAATTTTTCTATAAGACCAACTGGTGGGATTACCTATTTAAAAAATATCAGCCCTCCAACTTCCATAATATCGCCATTTCAGGTGGCAGTGAAAAGTTGAAAGCCTATCTCTCTGGACGTGTATTCAAACGGGAAACGATCAACAATATCAATGACGATGCGAATATGGATCGCCAGAATATGAAATCCAATTTGGTATTCACGCCCAACAGCTGGTTGGAAATTTCAAACAATACGCAGTTCATCAACGAAAAGGATAAAGAATATGGGGGGTACAGTAATGGTCTGGGGGGACTTTGGAGCACGACGACCTGGTATAATCTAATGCCTTTTTACCCCAATTTTGTCGATGGTATTCCAACGGATATCGGTGTGGGTACTGGCGGTCAGGGAGCCAATGCAGGGCTGGAATCCGGAAAAAGCTGGGAGGTACGCAATAGTGAAGAGTTTACCAATACCTTCCGTGTCCTGCTCAAGCCAATGAAAGGCCTACAGGTAAATTTTGATTATAGCAACCGTATCGAAAACTTTTCACGGAGCACACGCCTCAACCCCTTTAGTTACTATTCGGGCAACAAGCTCAATTATACGACAGCAGGGCTCAACCGTCTGACAGAATACCGCTGGAAAGACAAATATAACGCGATGAACCTGTTTGCGACCTACGAAAAAAGTGTGGCGCAAAAACATCAGTTCAAATTATTGGTAGGCTACAATCAGGAATCCTTTGACCGGGACCGTATCGCCGGGGCCATGGACGACCTGCTGATCGAAGATCTATCCAACCTGGCGCTGGGGACTTCCATGTATAGCCTGAGTGGAACAGCTGAAAATTGGGCTATTCAGGGTGTATTTGGCCGTTTTAATTATGCCTACGATAATAAATACCTGCTGGAAATAAATTCACGGTATGATGGTTCGTCACGCTTTCCAAGCGGGAGCCGATGGGGATTTTTTCCCTCCGTCTCATTAGGCTGGCAGCTAGATCGTGAGCACTTCTGGGAATCGATCAAAGGCAGTATACCTACCTTAAAACTCAGAGCTTCTTATGGCAAGCTCGGCAACCAGACTGTAGGTGTCAATACCTTTAAAGAATTGATGACGGTGCAGCAGTTGGCTTGGCTAAATGGAGGCTCCCGTCTTATCGGGGCGAGTACACCGGCACCGTTGCCGAATGTCGTCACCTGGGAACGGACCAAAAGCATTGACTTTGGCGTTGATCTTGGGCTGATCCAGAACAAGCTAAATATCAACTTTGACTGGTATCAGAAGGATGTTGAAGGCATGTATCTTCCGGGGCAGCCACTTCCAGCGGTATTTGGAGCTAATGAACCGCGTGAAAACTATGCTGCTTTGCGCAATAAAGGTTTTGAAGTGGGGGTAAGCTACCAGGATAAATTTGACCTTGCCGGCTCACCCTTTCGTTTCAACATCGCCGCAAATACCACTAATTTTAAAGGGATCATTACGAAATATAATAATCCACAAGGCTTGTTGAGCTCCTATTACGAAGGACAGGTGCTAGGGCAGATCTGGGGATACCATATCGACGGACAGTTTCAGTCCGATGCGGAGGCATTGAGCTACCAGAATAGTTTCCAGGATCCACAATTGTCCCTCTCCAAAGTATATAATGATATTCTGAGTGTGTCGCAAAATAGTGAATGGAATATGTTGCGCGGCGGCGATGTGAAATACGTGGATCTCAATGGTGATGGACGCATCGACAAAGGCGATAATACGCTTGCCAACCACGGTGATATTAAACCCATTGGTAATGCCATGCCGAAATTTCCATTTGGAATCAATATGAGTGCTTCCTGGAATAATTTTGATCTCTCGGCAGCCTTTGCTGGTGTTGCCAAACAGGATTGGTACCCGACAGGAGATTTATACTGGGGTTCCTACCAGCGCCCATATCTTTCCTTTGTACGCAAAGACTTGGTAGATAATGCATGGACGCCGGACAATAAAGGGAACAGGTATCCACAGATCTATCGGGGATACTCGTCGCTGCAGAGTGGAAGGTCGCTGTACGAATTGAACGACTATTACCTAACCAATGTTGGGTTCCTACGGATGAAAAATTTTACGTTGGGATACACCTTACCGCAGAAATGGACAAGGCGCTATAAAGTTGAAAAATTACGGTTTTACTTCAGCGGCGAGAATCTGTTGACCTGGAACTTTGGCCATCTGACGAAGTATATAGATCCCGAACAAGCAGGTGCAATGATCAATTATAATTCGCCTGCAAGTGCCAATGATCCTGCGGATTCCTCGGAGCGGGGACTGCTACGGGACTATCCCATGGGTAAAACTTATTCTTTTGGTTTAATGCTTACGCTTTAATACTTGACAACGCAATGATAATGAAACTTACAACAAACACCTATAAACTACTTGGTCTGTTGATCTTGCTATCGCTGGCAGCTTGTCAGAAAGATTATTTGGACCGTCCCTCGGAGGACCAGGTGGAAGCGCCTTATTTTTTCAATACAGCAAAGGATCTGGAGGTGGCCACCAATGATTTTTACACCTTTTTACCCAATGAATCCTGGTATACAAACGATGGTAATTCGGATAATATGATACCCCTTACGGTTGCCGACCGGATCAAGGGCAATCGAACTGTCCCCGTGGGAAGCGGTTCGGGCGGTTGGTCCTGGAGCCAGTTGCGCAAGATCAATTATTTTCTGGCCAACTACCATAAAGTTCCCGACGCTGTAGCACAAAAGAAATACGGCGGCATAGCCCGTTTTTTTAGAGCGAATTTTTATTACGATAAGGTGAAAACTTTCGGTGACGTGCCCTGGTACGGAAAGGTGCTGAGTGCCAAAGATGAAGACCTTTTCAAGGCTAGGGACACCCGGCAGCTGGTGATGGATTCCATTATGGCCGATCTGGACTATGCGATCGAAAATATACCAGCTGAAAAACAGCTTAACTTGATCACTAAATACACGGCGCTGCTGCTGAAAGCAAGGGTGGCACTCTTTGAAGGAACATTTAGAAAATACCATCAGATCGCAGGACATGAAAAGTTCCTGAATGAGGCTGTTAGTGCATCGACCGAATTGATGAATAGTGGGGCCTATACCTTGTACAGCCAGGGCGGTGCGGATCAAGCCTATCGGAATCTATTCGCCCGAAATAATCAGGATCAGGTGGAGACTATCCTTGCCATTGATTTTGAACTGGGCATGCGTGTGCATGGCCTTGGCTATTCCTTTACCTCAGCAACTTCGGGGGCGTACGGTATCGCCAAAGATATGATCAATAGCTATCTGATGAAGGATGGAAGCCGTTTTACGGATAGATCAGGTTACAAGACCATGGAATTCTATCAAGAAATGCAGAATAGAGATCCAAGGCTTACACAGACAACAGCGGGGCCAGACTTCCGAGCTAACGGCGAAACAGCGAATGAGCCTGTCAACTTGACGATCACCACGACAGGCTACCGTCTGATCAAGGCATTGCCGGATAAATTGCAATGGGGCGTATCGGCCTCCTATTTTGATGTCATCTTATTCCGTTATGCGGAGGCACTGCTGATCAATGCCGAAGCAAAAGCCGAACTTGGGACGATCAGTCAAAGCGACCTTGACTTGACGGTCAATAAGTTGCGTAGCCGTGCGGGGATGCCGATGCTATCCCTCGCTGAAGCGAATGCTAACCCTGACCCCTATCTGCTGGCCATGTATCCCAATGTTGATGCTGGTGCATTCAGGGGAGTTCTTTTGGAAATACGGCGCGAAAGACGGATCGAATTGTTCAACGAAGGACAGCGCTGGGATGACTTAATGCGATGGAAAGCCGGATCCAAACTGAATCAGCCTATTGTCGGGGTTTATTTTCCCGGTATCGGAGCTTATGATTTTACAGGAGATGGCAAGGCGGATGTGTATGTCCATACAGGTAATACATCGGGTGCACCGGGTACGGTGACCACCTTGATCAATATCAATCAGCGGACACTTTGGGACCCAGTTTCGAATACACAGAATGCCAATAAGGGGTCACTTGATCCATTTTATCAACGGGGTAAGTTTGATGAAAAACGTGATTACTATGCACCGATCCCAATCGAAGATATCAAGTTAAACCCAAATTTGAAACAAAATCCTGAATGGGAGAAATTATACAGATAACATGAAACAACTTATTTTTATTTCGATCCTCTGTTATCTTTTGATCCCTGGATATACGTACTGTCAAAAACAGGATCGGCCTGATTATGCCGTTGGCTACTCTCTTGATATCCGGAAGATAGCATTTGAAAAGCTAAAAGCAGACAAAGAAGCTGGTATGGATTATATAGAGATTGCAGGTCTCGGAAGCTTCGTCAATGCAGACCTCAGTTTAAAAATCCCGCAGGCTGAATGGTTGCTTAAATGCGATTCGTTGGCCATTGTACTGAAAAAAGCTGCGGTGAAGGTATGGTCTATCCATATGCCCTTTTCCGCCAAAATAGATATCTCTACGCTGGACGAACAGCAGCGGCAGCAGGTGATGCGAATGCATTTGCAGCTACTGGAAGGTCTTTACCGTCTTCATCCGCAGGTGATTCTGTTTCACCCATCCTATTATCTCGAACCCAACAGACGCGAGGCCCGCAAGGAGCAGCTGGTACGTTCTGTCAATGAGTTGTACACGGCGGTATCGGGGGCAGGGCTTCAACTCGTCATCGAAAATATGCTCGGGCCTTCGCTGACGGTAGGGGAGCGGGAACGACCCCTACTGCGGACCGTAGAAGAATGTCAGGAACTTTTTGCCCGCTTTCCTGATCAGGTTGGCATTGCAGTGGATATGAACCATATTGCACATCCCGAGCGGCTGCTTTTGGCTTTTGGACCGCGCGTCAAGACGCTTCATGTCGCGGATGGGGATGGAACAAAGGAAAGTCACTACCTACCTTGTAATGGTAAAGGGCAGAATGACTGGAATACCATATTGGCCGCACTGGAAAAAATTAAATATAAAGGTGTATTCATGTTTGAGTGTCATTATGAAACCACAGCCCAGCTGATTGAATGTTACCGTCAGCTGCAGCAGATTTATAGCAACACAAAACAATAAGTAGGTTCAAAAAACATTGATTATAATGAAAAAATCGTTATATATTTTTATGGTTCTTTTGTCTGCCTTAGGCATACAGAGCTGTAAAAAAGATAAAATCGAAAGTGAGCAGCGGCTCCTGGTCGATCGGGATTATATGGAGGTCGGCAGTAGGGCCGATACCTATCAGTTGGACATCTTGGCGAATGCAACGATTACCGTCAGTAGCGACAAAGACTGGATCAAACTGGATAGTACGGTGTATCCCAAAGGGAAAAATAAGATCCGGTTTTCTGTTTCGAAAAATTCGGAGGATGAACGTTCGGCGACTTTGCTGCTCAGGCTGAACGATAATGTATCGCAGGAGATCTTGATTTTGCAGGAATCCGGAAAAGTGCCCGTTTTTTATGTGACTCCCGCAGGTAAGGGAGATGGCAGTTCGTGGAGTAGTGCTACAGATCTCGATCAGGCACTCGAAAAAGCAACGACAGGCAGTACCCTATTCTTGGCCGAGGGAACCTATATTCCAACTAGAACCATTCGCAATGGTGATGTGAATGAGGAATCCGATAAAACCATAGAGATCGCAAAAAATGTCAGCCTAATAGGCGGATACGCGGCCAATGTCAAACCTGGAGATCAGCCCAATCCGGCCTTGTATAAAACCATCTTTCAGGGGAAGCTTTCCAGTGGAAAATCGGTGTTTCACACAGTCACAGTGACGGCAACCCCGGATCCTGAAAATCAGGTTATGCTGGCAAATATCAGCATCAAAGGGGGAAATGCCACCGACCGCAGTGCCAGTACAACGATCGATAACGTAAAATTCAGCCGTGGCCAAGGTGGCGGTATGTTAATTGGTATGGCCAGGGTTCTGCTCAAAAATGTGGAGGTGATTGATAATAAAGCGACCGCAGATAAGGGAACCGCAGGTTTTGCTGCCGGCATCTATGCGTTTTCAGGTGCCCAGCTCAGGTTGGAAAATTGTCGCATCAACAATAATAGCAACAGCGGAAATAACGGTGGCGGACTATGGATCGCCGATGGGTCACTGATTGCCTACGATAGCCAGTTTAATCACAATAGTGCCAAAGGCACCGCAGGGGGCTTACACGCTTATCCAAATGCAGCTATTACACTCTATAATTGTGAGGTGGTTGGCAATTCAAATACATCCTATGGAGCAGGGGTTTATCTGCGTGAAAAATCAAAAGGGGTATTTGTTAATTGCCTGCTGGCTGAAAATTCAAGTACATCAGCCAACGGCGGTGGCGGACTGATGCTGTATGATAACTGTCAGGCAGACGTAATCAGTACAACCATTACCAAGAATGCCGTTGTTGGTCCCGGCGGAGGTGTCTATCGCCGCAGCAATGTCAACAACTTGACTTTGATCAATTCAATCGTTTCGGGCAATATTCAGGCGGGCAGTTCAAGCGATGTTGATGCTTATTCGGATAACATTGCTGTTGTTCCATTAATCCAGCACACTGTTGCTACGAAGGCGGTGTATGGCGCTGATGGAAGCATTGTTCCAAAGCTAAGCTTTGAACCTGCGACCATGCTGAATCCGGATTACCTGCCCATCGGTGCCGAAAATCCGTCCATGAGTTATGGTTTAAGCTCATCCGGATTGCTGGAGCTTGCCAAGAAATATAAGCCGGCATTGGACGATAGTCGCATGCAACAAGATATCAATAATAACCCGCGCTCTTCTACTTGGATGGGTGCAAAAGTGAAATAAGATGAAACAATTAAGCTGTTTATTTATCCTTACCCTTCTTCTATTAGGCAACAGCCGAGCTGCTGAGCACAAGAATATCCTGCTATTATTGGGTTCAGCCGATCCTGAGGTATTGGCCCAGCGGGTAGATGTTGCTGCCCAGCTCTACCATATCCGGCCGATGGATGCTATTGTGGTGTCTGGAGGTTGTGGTGCGCACGGTTCCAAGATTTGTGAAGCTTCGTCCATGGCGCTGCAATTGGTCAGCAAGGGGGTACCTGCGGCATTGATCTTCAAGGAGGAAAACTCCAAGACGACGGTGCAGAATTATATTTTCAGCAGACGCCTCAAAAATAACGCTGGAGAGCGAATCATCCAGCCTGGAGATACGGTGTATGTTGTTTCCAACCACTGGCATGCGATCGCTGTTGCTGCACGCCTGGAAAAATACGATGGGGTGACAGCGAAATTTTTTATTGAAGGTGCTATTCAGCCCAAAAAGGAAGACCGTCTTGATTATGGCGGAATATTTAACGCTTACGATGACAACCATCTCTTTACGTTAAAAGGCACCTGGCTGACACCGGAAGCGGTATGGACAAAAAAAGACAGCACCTATTATCTCACACAGGATATGGTCTACACAACGGATGTAGCTAACACAAGCTATAGTGTCAGTCCAGTGGAGAAGCTGTTTCCTTTTCTGAAAGGGAGTTCAGAGTTTAATCCACCGATATATATTGACGACGTGGTCGTATGGTACATCCTCTTTGATGGCTATTGCCGTAAAGTTTCAAAAAAAGATTTTAAGGTGCTGGATGAACAACCGATTCAGAAATGGCTGACGCTGCCAGACACATTGAACTGGAGCCAAATCAATACAGGGTATATCCAGGGAAAATCATTGGTATTGATCGGAAAGGACAAGGTGCTATTGGCGGAGCGAAAAGGAAAGGCCTTTCAGTATGAGCGGGAAACTGTGCCGCAACACTATTTTGCCAACTGGCCCTATAGCTGGGGGACGGGCAACGTAAGTGCGGCAAGATTACTGCCATCAGAAAACAAGGTCGTCTTTTACCGCAATATGGAATCGGCCGTATACACTATTAACCAGAAAACAATTGAAAAAGTGGTTCCATTAAAATTAAAGTGGATCGGCGAAATAAAGTAAAACAGATGAAAAGAAATTTTATATATAGCTTATTGCTGCTTTTTCTTGTTATTTCATGCAAGAAAAATGAGGGCGGAACGCAGCTGCCCTATGACTACAGTATTCCCCAGGAAGAAAACTTGGCGGAGATTATCAATACGGCAGCTTGGAATACAAAAACGGTTGCTGACGGTGTGCTGTGGAAATATTACCAATTTCCACGGATATTTGAAACCAAACAATATGTCAATGTATTTGAGATCGATCTGAAGAAAGGCATGCAGCTGGAAATTCCCTATGTGAAGACCGGATTTCTAAAAACAAGTGCTGCCGCGACGGCTAAGGGCGCTTTGGTGGCATTTAACGGCAGTTACTTTAATACCAGTACAGGCGGATCAACCGTATTTTTCAAATACGATGGCCAGGTAATCAATCAGACTGTGAATGGATTTAATAGCTACCGTGAAAATGGTGCATTTACCTTTACGGGGCAAAGCTATCAGATTGTGCCGAAACCCGCAGGAGGCTGGGGGACGCTGAGCGCCACCGCTGCACTGGCTGGCGGCCCGTTATTGATGCAGAATGGTCAGGTGCTGGAGCAGTTGAATGTAGATTTCAATACCAGCAGACATCCCCGTACAGCAGTGGGGCTTACCAAGGACAATAAACTTATTGTAGCTGTTATTGATGGCCGCTCATCACAATCACAGGGACTGACGATACCCCAGCTGGGCGAGTTAATGGCTGCCTTGGGCTGCACTTCCGCGTTAAACTATGATGGTGGCGGTTCCTCCACAGCTTGGGTGAAGGGCGAAGGCGTGGTTAACTATCCTTCAGATAATGGAAAGTTTGACCATGAAGGTGAACGCGCTGTAGCTACGGTATTTACAGTGAAATAAATTCGATACCTTTATAAGTAGATGGCCATCTTATGGATAATATGAGATGGCCACTATTCAATTAGAATCATTTCTATTGCTATTAATTGAAACATCATGAGAAAAAAGACAAGTATCCTATTTTTCCTCCTTCTTGTTTGTGGCTCAGTATCTTTATACGCCCAGCAGGTTATTTCGTCGGCCAAATTTGAGCTGCAGGGAAGAGCTTTTGAAAACGCACCAAAATTTCATCGGATAGATACAGCGAAGTACAGGCAACTTCCTGCTGCGGTAAAGAAATTATATACCCATGCTGCAGGAATGTTTATTACGTTTAAGAGCAATACGAGCAAATTATCTTTACGATGGAAGACGGCGGATGCGGCGCTAGGCAATAATTCCACGCCGATTATGTCACGGGGTTTTGATGTATATGTAAAAGAGCCCAGTGGGTGGCGCTTTGCAGGGGTAGCTCGTCCCGATCTGAACATGGCGGAAAGTAAAGCTACGCTTGTTGAAGATATGGCGAAAACAGAAAAAGAATTTCTTGTTTACTTTCCCTTGTATAAAGAGCTATTGGATTTTGACCTGATTATTGATGACAAAGCCACCTTTGTTGGTACCAGACAGTCTTTTAACAAAAAGGTCGTGATTTATGGTTCCAGCATCGTCCATGGTGCTTCCGCAAGCCGCCCGGGATTAGCTTATCCAGCGCAATTAGGGCGGCGGTTGAACGCCAATGTGATCAACATGGGCGTGAGTGGCAATGCCCGGATGGAGCCTGCCGTGGCTGATATGCTATGTGATATTGATTCTATGGGTCTACTCATCATGGATTGTGTGCCAAATAGTAGTCCCGAAGAAGTCAAAGAACGAACGTTTAATTTTGTGAAACGGATTCGTAAATCCCATCCTCAGGAACCCATATTGCTGATAGAGAGTATTACCCGTCAGGTCGGCAATTATAATTTAAAATGGAGCGCGCAATTGACCGAGCAGAATAAGAATTTTAAGCTACAGTATGAAAGACTGCTACAGGCAGGTTACAAAAATTTGTATTACATACCTACAGACCATTTGATAGGTGATGATTCGGAAGGAACAGTGGATGGCACCCACCCTACAGATGTGGGATTTGAAAGGATGCTTAAAATAATCGGGCGTAAAGTAGAGGCGATTCTAGAAAATAGTCCGTAAATCTTCACCAGCTTTCCACTACTACTCCGGGAGTAATCGCTGACTTTCAGAAATACGCAGACATCTAATCGTGTCAGTTTGCAGAAGCAGGGACGTATTTGTAAACCCCTTAGAAGCCAAAAAAAGGGCCTGATTCTCATCAGACCCTTTCTGTTAGCGTTTAATTGTACAGTAAATATTGGACAGACCCTATGATTTTCAAAAGGCAATGTTTTTATTTTTGGGGTGTACCTTATTCAGCTAATGCTTTGACGATGGCTATGCCTACAGCTTTGGCTGATTGCGGGTTTTGCCCAGTGATCAATCTGCCGT
The DNA here is from genome assembly GCF_002377215.1 of Sphingobacterium sp. UBA3519. Lineage (NCBI taxonomy): Bacteria > Pseudomonadati > Bacteroidota > Sphingobacteriia > Sphingobacteriales > Sphingobacteriaceae > Sphingobacterium > Sphingobacterium sp. UBA3519. Next base: position 20,005 of record NZ_DFPI01000031.1, on the reverse strand, counting down.
CAATAGTGACATGGGACTGCCAAGGTTCGGATTTTTCATAAATCCCACCTATTGCTTTTAGTCTATCTTCTAGTAAAAAGGGAACAACATTGCTGAGCTTGACAAGCTCTTCTTCTTCGTTGCTAAAGCCATTAACTTTTTTCCCTTTTATCAAATATTCGCCGGTGCTCAGTTTGATGTTGGTTAAGCCTGCAGGTCCATGACATACAGCTGCAATGACCCCATTTGCCTCATATATCTTGGTGGCAATCTTTGCGATTGATGGGTCGAAAGGCAGATCCCACATCGCACCATGTCCTCCGGCGTAAAAGATGGCTTTGTATTCTTCAGGTTTTACCTGAGAAGGTTTGAGTGAATGGGTGATTTTATTGTGGTAGTATTTATCCTCCCAGAATTTTTTGTTAACGGGATCATTTAGGTCAAATCCATCCACAGGTGGATTTCCGCCCTGTGGGCTAACAAAATCAATCTCATATCCGGCAGCTGTTAAAACCTCCCATGGATGCGAGACTTCCCCGAGATAATAACCTGTTTTTTCGCCTGTATTGCCTTTTGTATCGTGACTAGTCACTACGAATAGAATTTTTGGTTTTCGGTTTGTTGCATAGCAATGCGTTACTATTAAGATTAATAAAGCCGAAAATATTCCTATTTGCCTAAAGAGTTGTTTTGCTTTCATATTGCTTTGATTTTCTTCTTGTTGGAACAAATTTCTTGATTTTGTATGGTAATTTACCGTGACCTACATCACAAAATTAAAATTCACCTCCCCATTCCTGCCATTCACCGAGTTTTTCTGAGCGTTGGTCTAAAGATCATAAGCTTGGGGCCTATTGTGTTGTAGTTTTGAGTCAACAAATAAGAACAGATAAACTAACAATATAAAATAAAGACATTATGAACTCATTAGTAAAAACATTCGCAGCGGCAGCCTTAATCACAGTATCAACTTTCGCTATGGCAGCTGAAGGACCGGGAACAAAATCGGCAAAAGCAAACGTTAACCTTTCCACAGCGGACTTGGCTTTAGATCACTACGTTGCGGTAACGACAGAGGGAGAATCAGCAGGAGTAGAGCAGTTGTTTGCAGCTGATTTCAATCAAAAGATTCAAGCTACCAATGCGCAGTCTAACAGCCGTAGCGAAGTGATTAAATCCTTGAAAAAGCAAAAAGGAGAGAAGCTGAACTGTACAGTAAGCACAGACATCTTAGAAGAATCCGCAGACTATATGGTGGCTAAAGTGACGTTGAAATTTGAGAATTTCACTAAAACAGATCTAGTTACCTTGGAGCGTGTAGGCAATGACTGGAAAGTTTCCAAATCAATCAATTCGTATAAGTAGAAGCCATCTCAAATAAATATATATGTTGTAGAGCCATATCGGAAGATGTGGCTTTTTTGTTTTGGCGTATAGACAACATCCATGGTAAAGAGATATGTCTTTTTTTTGCCTTTTATCAAATTTTTGATCTTAAAAGAAGGGTAGCTTTGGGATATTAAATAAATCAATTATGAAAAAGCATAGTTTCTTAATGGAAAGACTAGTAAGATATAAAGCGTTTATTAACATCATTACAATATTGCTTTTGTTGCTTTTACCTCTACCGGGTGAAAAGTTTACGCTCCTTTTTTTTATGGTGTTATTTCTTGCTCTATTTCAATTTTTTACTTGCCTGAATTATGTTGATTTCATCAACATGTGGGACTTAGTTGTTCAAGCTCTACTGGCGACTATTTATATTCTAATCTGTACAACAGTTTTACTGCATTCGTTATATATCATAAAAAGAAGACTGGGAACTACATTAGATAGGATATTTTCGATAGTTATAGGGATAGCAGGTCTTTATAGCCTACATGCTGTCCTACAATACCCGGATATGTTTTCTTTTGCTTGGCTTGCATTATTTTTCATTTTCAATATAATGAGATGGATGCTTATAACAAAGGCTGATTATTAGCGGATGATATGCTTATTGGAGCAAATAAAGGATCCCGAAAACTAGGGGTAGTACGTTTTAGTTTAGAAGCCAGATCCTGAAATCTGGATTTTTACGTCAAAAGGGCCTGATTCTCATCAGACCCTTTCTCTTAGCGTTTATTTGTACAGTAATTTTTATGTTTCCTATCGTTTCCTCTTTTTTGTTTCGTCATCCAAAGTTTTTAAAGACTATTGGATTTTCACTGTACGACGCCAATTTTTATGTTGAACCTTTCTTTCGAAAGGAAGCTTGTAGCCGTTTTGTATTATAAGAACAACGGCTATTTGAAAATAGTTTTATTGGAGTAAATTTTTTTGATAAATTGTATTGGCTTATTTATACTGTATGAAGATCTTGCCTTCCTTTTTCATTTCAATTTATTTCTCCCATTCGTTTCTGTCTGGATACATCTTGAGATCTTTGAATTCGTCAAAATCATTAAATAATTTAATACCTTTTAACAAACGAGTTCCATCTCGATCGGATTGCTTGAATGCTATTAATGCAAAGCGTTGATCGATCTTTTTACTTTGTATTTCAAATAAAACCTGAGATGAATTAACATTTATGCAAAAGGCTGAAACTGTGGCTCCTTTTAAAATAGTGTTCGTAGAATGGCTCCGTAAATAATCGACTATAGATCCTGATGAATCGATTTCTTTATACAGCATATCTTCGAAAGCTAATTTTTTCTCAATTGATATTGCTTCCCAAGGATATTCTACAAAGGCTGTTGTAGGATTTTCGGTAATAAAATCCTCAATTATTTTAGTGTCAACTCCCGCTAGGTGGATTCTTTTAGGTTCTTCTGGCAATTCCTCACTATCTTCTATCATTATACCTCCTGTGGGAAATAAAAACAGTCCATTTTCGAGTTGAATATTTAATCTTAAGGCCAGCCATTCTTTTAAATTCTGACCATTTGTATTTAGAAATTCCTGGGCGTGCTGCTGAATCTGTGCGAAATATGTTTGACTGGGGTTAACTTGTGGAAGCTTTTGCTATTAAAGATAGCTGTTATAGTCTGATTATCGAAAATTCAATGCTTTATTCTAAACCCTTTCCTCTCCCCATTACCGCCATTCACCGAGTTTTCCTGATCGTTGGTCTAAAGGCCATAGGCTAGGGGTCTATTGTGTTGTAGTTTTGAGTCAACAAATAAGAACTAAAAACTAACACTATAAATAAAGACATTATGAACACGCTAGTAAAAACATTCGCAGCAGCAGCTCTAATCGCAGTATCAACTTTCGCTATGGCAGCTGAGGGACCTGGAGCAAAAGCAACAAAAGCAAACGTTAACCTTTCTACAGCAGACTTGGCACTTGATCACTATGTTGCGGTCACTACGGAGGGAGAATCAGCAGGAGTAGAGCAGTTGTTTGCAGCTGATTTCAATCAAAAGATTCAAGCTACCAATGCGCAGTCTAACAGCCGTAGCGAAGTGGTTAAATCCTTGAAAAAGCAAAAAGGGGAAAAGCTGAACTGCACAGTAAGCACAGACATCATTGAGGAATCGGCAGACTATATGGTGGCTAAAGTGACCTTGAAATTTGAAAACTTCATCAAGACTGATCTGGTTACCTTGGAACGTGTGGGCAATGACTGGAAAGTATCCAGATCGATCAATTCGTATAAATAGAATTTAAATAATTAGTGGTTTGCCAGTAATAAAAGACAAACCACTAGTGAATCATATGTTTATTTATGGCCACGTCGAGAGATGTGGCTTTTTTATGATTTATCTATTTTTTTAGTTCGGTTTATTATCCTAAATAATCTCGTCAGGGATTTGACTCAACTGTGAAACTAAATAATTAATGGGGGCGGTCAATTCAGATTGGTTACAATCGTATTGATCAATAACGCCGTAGATTTCAAACGATGATATATTAAAGCCTTCTTCAATGTCATTATAGTAAATTATTTGATTTCCAAATAAGGCAACCACCCAAAAGCCCCCACTCTCATCTCCAAACGATTTTTCTTGCCACTTATGAGGAGTTACTTTGATGAGATTCCAAAGGTTTAAAGCTTTATAATCCATTGTCAGTTCTGCTTGCAAAATAAGAAGTTCTATTTTGTCAATTGATATCGGTGGCCACATGCACTAAGATAATGAAATTTTGAAATAAATTATCTCTCCCCGAATCTATAGCTTCATTGAATCGTTAATTCGAATGATAACTTTCACCTCCCCATTCCAGCCATTCACCGAGTTTTCCTGAGCGCTGGTCTAAAGTCCATAGGCTAGGGGCCTATTGTGTTGTAGTTTTGAGTCAACAAATAAGAACAAAAAACTAACAATATAAAGTAAAGACATTATGAAAGCATTAGTAAAAACATTCGCAGCAGCAGCCCTAATCGCAGTATCAACTTTCGCTATGGCAGCTGAAGGACCTGGAGCAAAAGCAACAAAAGCAAACGTTAACCTTTCTACAGCAGACTTGGCACTTGCTCACTATGTTGCGATAACTACGGAGGGCGAATCAGCAGGCGTAGAGCAGTTATTCGCAGAAGATTTCAATCAAAAGATCCAAGCTACCAATGCGCAATCTAATAGCCGTAGTGAAGTGATTAATTCCTTGAAAAAACAAAAAGGAGAAAAGCTTAACTGTATAGTAAGCACCGACATCTTAGAAGAATCAGCTGACTATATGGTAGCCAAAGTGAGGTTGAAATTTGAGAACTTCACCAAGACTGACCTAGTTACCTTGGAGCGTGTGGGCAATAATTGGAAAGTATCCAAATCAATCAATTCGTATAAATAGAATTTTACAACTGGTGGTTTGCGGCAAATAAATGACAAACCACTAGTGAATCATATGTTTAAGTTTAGTTTAATAAGCCACGTCGGAAGATGTGGCTTTTTTAGTTTGGAAATTTGCATTTGAGCAACAAAAGATTATTGTTTTTGCATAATACCATATTTCTTGTTTTGATCATCTTTGGCGTTTGTTCCTGCGTAGCTATCTAAAATCCGCATGGTGGCCGCTTTTAGGGAACGACCGAATTCCGTGGGATGATAACCTGGTCCAGTAAAAAATTCCACCTCATGATTGATTTTTGAATACCATACTCTTCCTACATCCTTGGGACCCAGGGTATCTGGTCTCGTTATTTTCACAAATCCCTCGAGTTTGTTTTTATCTAAGCCTATCACTTGATAAGGCTGTGTCTTACTCTGACAATCTACCTCAATATATTTTTCTCCATTCCAGCACATGCACTCTTCAGGCGTCAGAAAATGTACGGTAGTCAATATTGCCAATACCAAAAGTGCTACACCTGAAAACCTCAATACAAGTTTGTTTTTTTTGAAAAATGGTTGCGGATATTTAAATCTGTCAATATCATCCTTGTTTTGCCTCCGCTCATTTGAGTCATTTTGAATGTTCAGATCGTCAATTAATTCTTCAGCTTTTTCTTCTTCCGGTTTATCCTTAAGTTCTTTGTTTTCACCCGTCAATGTGGAAATCATTGGTGAACCCTCCGATGTTGGCTCTTTATCGTCGGTAGGGATTAAAGGGGCATCTGGTTTATCAGTCAGCGATGAGCTTTTTCCTTCATCTATTGGTGATGGATCCTTCGCCCCATCTGATGTTGAGGTATCATAACTGTATCGAAATGGCCTCGGCCGGTAGTCCACTAGTATTGCGAGTAGTTTCACAACTCGGTCTTCAGGGTCTTGCGTAATGTTAAGGGCAAATTTCTGCAATGCCTTTAATGACCCAGTATTGTATTTCGCTATTGCTTCTTCCAAGTTCTTTTCTTTTTTATATGGATCAAAGAACTTTTGTAAAATTTCGATATCCTCGGGAGGCAAACCTTCGGATAATCTAACTAAGCAATAATCTCTTAGCTTGGCGAGCGAAGGATTAACTAATAAATCATCCAGCTCATGGTTGTTTTTCTTTGCCTCATATAGGGCAAGAACCTCTTCTTTAAATTTGGCAAATGTCGTTGGCATGGCATCAAAATTAAGCTAATTCTACACCGGAATTTACGGAATCCCGTAAGTCAATACATTCTTTATACATCGGAATTCATAGAATCTTTAGCATTTTATCGGACCTTTCGGACCTATCGGAATCATTTGATAAAAAGGGTTTTAACGGCTATAACTTTGTTCTCGAAGTCAGATGATGGATCGATTAAAATATAAACAAAGATACTAATCTGATTTCACAATGAGAAGATCTCGCGGTAGTCTTTAGCCGGTTTGGGAAGCAGCTTCTGCCTCCCGCGATTGACACTCTTACTTCCCAAAAAATTCAGAAGGCCTTCTGAAAACATTTGTAGCAATCCCGTGCATGGTGCACGGGGACTACTCATTTTTTCAACTTTTTAAATTTTTTGAATCATGTGGAGTTTAATATTATATTTTCTATTTGGAATCGGTCAACCGTCTAATTCACAACCTGGCGCAGGAACGTCAACAGTACAAACGGCAGATGCACCTCCTATGGATCCGGGGGATAACGGGGGGGAAACGAGCACGCCAATTCCACCTCGGCCACCAAAACCATAACAAATACACAAACGGGAGGTAGCATCTAGTTACCTCCCGTTTTAAATTTATATATTGCTTTGATGGCTAATTTTAATTATTTTCGAGAAAAATGAACCATCTTGAAGCCTCTTTATATATTCCTCTCCCTGTTATTTTTTTCCTCTTGTTATAAGAAAGAAATAGATAAACAACCTTCAGCGGAAAATCCATTTTATGATATTGCATACAATTATCTCGAACAAGGTGTTTCCGATAGTGCGTTTTTAAATTTTAGTCGGGCTAAAGATATTTTCCTTGAATCTAAAGACAGTATAAATACAGGCAATTGTTTAATTATCATGGCAATTTTGCAAAAGGATCTAGGAGATTATTTTGGAGCACAGGAGACCGCCTTACAGGCCTTGAATTTTTTGAATTTCGAAAACCCCAAACATCGTATATATTTAAGTTCCGATTATAATAATTTGGGAGCCAGCACTAATAAACTTGGTGACTATAGGAAAGCAATTCTATTCTATAAAAAAGCTATTCACTTTTCAGACGACTCATTGACAACATCAGTTTATAAAAATAATTTAGCAATGAGCTATATGAATGTTAAAGAATATGATAAAGCAATTGATATTTTAGATAGTGTATTAAATGAAGTGCATGCTTTGCCAACTGAGTATGCAAGATCTTTGTCGAATATAAGCTACGTCCGATGGCGTAGAAATTCAAATTATTCAGCAGTTTCAGGTCTTTTAACAGCCCTGAAGATTAGAGAGGAAAAAAAAGATTTATGGGGCCTGAATGCAAGTCTAGCTCATTTAGCAGACTATTATGAAAGGATTAATCCAGACTCTTCCTTATTCTATGCTCGAAAACAGCTAGCCATGGCGAGACGACTTAAGAGTGGAGATGATCAGATGAAAGGCCTCTCACGAATGATAAAGGTAGGCTCGTCAGACTCAATTACCTTTTATTTTAATCAATTTGAGACAATAAGCGACAGCATCCAGCAAGCCCGCGCCGCCGCCAAAAACCAGTTCGCCCTAATCCGCTACGAAGTTGAAAAAAATAAAGCCGATAACCTGCGGCTGGAAAAAGAAAATGCCGAAAAGCAGAACCGTCTTATACGACAACGCGCGATTACAGGTGCAAGTATTTTTTTACTCCTATTAGCTGTTGGTGGAGGAACGCTTTGGTACAAACGACGCAAGCAACGTCTAGAACTCGAAGCACAGAACCGCGTCAAAGAGACGCAGTTGCATCTTTCTAAAAAGATCCACGATGTCGTGGCCAATGGCATCTACCGGGTGATGTCGGAAATCGAACATGGCGATGAAGTGAATCGCGATGACGTACTCGATAAACTGGAAAATATGTACCACCAGTCGCGCGATATCTCGCACGATGTCGAACAGGAAACGATCACAGAGATACCTTATAACGAGCAACTGGCCAGCTTACTCAAATCCTTTGCCGCTGACCATCGGAAGGTATTAATCGCAGGTAATGATGCCGAACAATGGGACGATATTAGCAAACGTATTAAGGATGAAGTGAAGCATGTGCTTCAGGAGCTGATGGTCAACATGAAGAAACATAGTCAGGCCGAACAGGTCGTCGTTCGTTTTGAAAAATCGGACCAAAAACTCAACATATTCTACAAGGATAATGGTGTCGGAATCCCACAAGAAAAATCGAATGGAAAAGGTTTAGCAAATACGGTTTCCCGTATTGAAAGCTTCGGTGGTGAAATTACCTTTGTGAATGAACCGGGAAAAGGGCTCAATATCACGACCACTATCCCATTATAAAAAGACAATAATGTATGTTTAAGAAAGTACTCATTGCCGAAGACCACGAGATAGCCAACATTTCTGTGCAGAAAACCCTGCACGATCTCGGTATTCACAATACCAAATACGTTTATTATTGCGACCATGCACTGACCTGGATTAAAAATGCGATCCGCGATGGCGAACCATATGATCTGCTGATTACGGATATCGAATTTGAAGATGATGATAGTCCGCAGGAGATAAAAGATGGGCTTTCACTGATCAAAGCTGTCAAGATTGTACAACCAGACATTAAGGTTATTGTCCTGACGGCCAAGGACCGTTCGTCCCTGATCAATGATATGTTCAAGAATAACGAGATTGATGGCCTTGTTCGCAAAGCGCGCCGCGATGGCCAACATCTGCGCGAGGCATTGCAAGCTGTTGATCAGAACCGCACGTACCAATCACCCGACAGTAAAAAATTTATTCAGGAGCAGAACTCGCACGAGTTTACGCAGTTTGACCTGCATATCATTAAACTCCTGTATGAAGGCGTGTCCCAAAAAGAAATGCCCGAATATCTCCAGCAGCGTGATATCCGCCCGTCGAGTCTGAGTAGTATCGAGAAAAGGCTCAACCTCATGAAAGATGTACTAGGTTTTATCAAAAATGAACAGCTTGTTGCACACTGCAAGGAATTAGGTTTTATATAAATAATCTTTGATATCGGATTACGGTTTTCCGTAAAGAATCTTGGGGGTATCGTGCTACTTTTGTGAAAGCAAGGTAAATAACGAGGTTGGGTTACTTGCCGAAAATACGATATCTGATGCATTCAAGATATTTAGTGCCATATTTTAACCAATAAGATGATGAGAAAGGGCTATCCACCGATAGCCCTTATTTGTTTTTATGATCATTTGTAACAGCCGACTTATGAGAGATCCAGCTAAATGCGCGATCATTTAATCAGCCTTATTGGAAAACGTATTGATTGTGTTTAGCGCATAGTAAGCGATTCCATTATCCGGATATTCTTCCAAAATTTCTTCGTATAGCGCTTTTGCTTTTTCGGCTTGCCCGGTCTGCGAATAACAGAATGCAATATTACAGAGCGCCATTTCCCGATAGCTCATTTTTGAAGCGCTAAACATGGTAACTGCCCGATATTTATCTAACCATTTCTTTTTTGTAAAGAAATCGACACTCTGTTTAAAATATTCAATCGCACCGTTAAACTCATTTTGTTTGACTGCTTTCATTCCCTTTTTGTGGCTCTTTGGAATGAGCTGTTGCAATGCTGTTATTAAAATGAAAAAAAGAACTGAGGCGACGATCATGCCCTCAAGTTGGAATAAGAATAAGGAAGCTACCATCAGGACCATCCAGAACACAATAAGGATTAAAACAGCTGGCCAGGACACTGACCTTACAATAGGAACATTTGCACTCATATAGATTAATAAATTGCTGGTTGTAATTTTTCTAAAAGGTATCAAAATTTCTTAAAAAATCCTCTTTCAGTATGTCGATGACGTTAAGTTTTAAAGCGGTATTTATCGTATCGAAAAGGTCTGGCAAATACGGTTTCCCGTATTGAAAGTCTCGGCGGCGAAATTACCTTTGTCAATGAACTGGGGAAGGGACTTGATTATGATGCTCCAAATCCATAAATGGACGAAACCGATGCGACAACAATAGTATCCCTGCGTTCAATAAGGGATTTTGTGGTGGAAAGGCGGAGTATTTCCAAATGTTCGTTAATGGAAGAATCTTTTTCAACGAAACGGTCACTGCCGGGCAGATACATCTCAGGCTGAAAATAATCATAATATGAGACGAAAAACTCAACAGCATTCTCTGGAAAAAATTGCTTCATTTCATCATATAGCTGAGCAGTCAAGGTCTTGTTAGGTGCAAGAATCAAGGTCGGACGCTTTAGCTGGTGGATAATGTTTGCCATTGTAAAGGTCTTTCTTGAACCTGTGATACCTTTGAGTGTCTGGTGGGTAGCTCCAGATTCAATTCCCGAAACAAGTCTTGCGATAGCATCCGGCTGGTCTCCTGCGGGAATATACTATGAGTGTAATATAAAAAGGCCTTTTGACATAAGTTTCCTGTTAGTTGGTTGTAACACAAATATAATTAAAAAACTGATTCACGGTTTGCCGGTGTTCCGGGAAAATCAATGTTTCATTGATCCGTAAACTAAAGCTCTGGAATTTAATGTTTGACTACTAGACATAAAATAGTTTGGTAAGACCATAATGTGCGTCGGACTGTTATTGATCAGGCACAGTTATCTTTTTTCTGAGTTCAGCGACACCACTCCCTATACAATACAGTATTATTAAAATATAACCCGCTCTTTTACAGTGGTCAAGAAGGTCGCAAATGTATATTATATAATGTTATATGTATAATATCATGCGTCTCAGGCAACATACCTTTGTATTATCAAATCAGAAGATCTGATGATAAAATATCCTTACTACAGAAAATGGAAGAGAATAGTTCAATAAATAATTTAAATATAATCCTGGATGAAATTAAAGCGATTTCATCAGTGCTGAATCCGGTATCGCTACAGACACTGGAGGACAATTTAAAGAAAGCGGACCGTATATTTTTTGCAGGTGCCGGACGTACAGGCTTAGCACTGAAGATGGCTGCCATGAGATTTATGCATCTAGGCTTAAATGTATATGTTGTGGGTGAAACAACTACGCCCGCAATCTTAGAGAACGATCTTCTGCTGGTAGGCTCCGGTTCTGGAAGCACGCCGACACTTGTAATCGCCGCTGAAAAGGCAAAAAAACAACATGCAACTGTAATAGGCATTACAGCGGATTCGAATAGCAAAATTGCTAGCCTTTCAGACCATGTGGTGCTTGTTAATGCGGCGGTGAAGACGGACTTTGGAGAATCAGCGTCCCGTCAGTATGCTGGAAGTCTCTTTGAACAGTCTGTCCTTTGGGTCCTTGATGCTGTATTTATGACACTGTGGAGAGATTCAGGCCTGACAAAAGAGGAGCTCTGGCCGAAACATGCCAATCTTGAATAACGAGAAATACAATTAAATAAATATTAAAATTTTATATTATGACTAAGTTACAAGTAGCGATTGACTTATTGACTACAGAAGCAGCCCTTGATTTGGCTGCAAAAGTATCACCTTATGTGGATATCATCGAGCTGGGAACACCTTTAATCAAAGCTGAAGGTCTAAAAGTGATCACCGCAATGAAATCCGCGCATCCTGATAAATTGGTCTTTGCGGATCTGAAAACAGCTGATACAGGTGCATTAGAAGCAGAAATGGCATTCAATGCAGGTGCGGATCTGGTAACCGTAATGGGTGCTGTTGATGATTCCACGATCAAAGGTGCAGTAGAAGCTGCAAAAAAAGCCGGTAAACAAGTAGTAGTTGATACGATCGGCGTAAAAGACCGTGTACAACGTGCCAAAGAAGTTACAGCCTTTGGTGTGGCATTTGTTGAGTTGCATGCCGGCCTTGATGAACAGGCTCAGCCGGGTTATAATGTGCAAAAACTTATCGGTGAGGGCCGTGAGGCACAGGTTCCTTTTTCGATTGCCGGTGGTGTAAATCTTGACACGATTAAAGATGTCGTGGCTGCTGGTGCAGCAGTAGCTGTTGCCGGAGGAGCCATCTATGGTGCCCAGGATCCAGCTGCAGCAGCTAAAGCCCTGAAAGAAGCCATCACAGCATAAATCAGAAAGTCGGACTATCCTTCGAAGTCTTCTCTGTACTAACAGGGAAGACTTTATACTGCAAATCTAATCTGCTCAATTTTTAACTGTAGTGAAGAATGATATAAATAGAATATTTAAAGATTTAGAAAATGAAGACATATAATTTTGGTATAGTAGGCCTGGGTGTGATGGGCCGAAATTTATTGCTCAATATGGCGGATCATGGATTTGCTGTGGCCGGGCTGGATATGGATCAGGAGAAGGCCGGTTCATTGCAGAATGAAGCACAGAAAGACCATCAGATTTTTGCAACCGTTGATCCGGAATCCTTTGTTAAATCTCTGGAAAGCCCGAGAGCAATAATGCTCCTTGTTCCTGCGGGTTCTTCTGTTGACGGGGCAATAGGAACTTTACTTCCCTTGCTGGATGAGGGCGATATAATAATCGATGGGGGCAATACCTATTTTTCTGATACCGACAGGAGGTATCAGGAGCTTTCGTCAAAGGGAATCCACTTTTTTGGTATGGGAATCTCAGGTGGTGAGAGCGGGGCCAGAAGGGGGCCGAGTATGATGCCCGGAGGTGATAAGGTAGCTTATGAGCGATTACGCCCCATTTTTGAAGCAATTGCTGCAAAAGTTGATGATGCACCATGCGTTGAATTTTTGGGTAACGGCTCAGCGGGCAACTATGTGAAGATGGTTCATAACGGTATAGAATATGGAATTATGCAGCTTATTGCAGAGACCTATGATATAATGAAGAATGTCTATCATCTGGAGCATGAAGTGATACAGGAATCATTTGAACAGTGGAATAGGGAAGAACTGAATTCCTTTCTCATTGAAATTACCGGAGCTATTCTAAAGCGAAAAGAAGAGAATACTTTCCTGGTGGATCTGATTTCAGACTGGGCTAAATCCAAAGGGACAGGTAAATGGACATCTCAAAATGCAATGGATCTTCAGGTACCCGTGCCTGTGATCGACGCTGCTGTCAATATGCGGGACATGTCTAAATATAAATTGGAAAGGATTAAGGCATCGAAACTGCTGACCTGGCAAAATGCGTCAAAAGTTGATCCTGTTGATCTAGAACATCTGAAGGCCGGTCTTTATTTCGCCATTATTAGCACATACGCACAGGGGCTTGCCCAGCTTAGGATGGCATCTGATACCTATGGTTATGGACTGAATCTGGAGACCGTGTGTAAAATCTGGCGCGGGGGCTGTATCATCCGTGCGACACTTCTGGAAGACTTCCGAAAGGCGTTCGCTTTACAGCCGGATCTTGCAAATATTCTGCTTGACAGGGAGATTGCTGCCAAGTTAAATGCATCACAGGCAGGTATCCGGTCCATCATTCGGGATGCCATTCAGAATGGTACACCTGTTTCGGCATGGATGAATGCACTGTCATATTTCGATGCTTACCGTGCAGAAAATTTGCCTACGAACCTTATTCAGGCACAACGGGATTTTTTTGGAGCGCATACTTATGAAAGAACTGATAAGGAAGGCGTATACCATACCCATTGGGAATCTTAAAATTAAATAAAATGAAAAATAATGATAAAAAGCCAACCTCTATCGTAGTTTTTGGGGCAACAGGAGATTTGGCGAAAAGAAAATTATTTCCTGCATTTTTCAATCTGTTCCTGGAGGGTTGGTTTCCCGAGGAATTTGAAGTTCTTTCACTGGGAAGAACGGAACAGACACAGGAAGAATTCAGGAATTATATCCTTGAAAATATCAGGACATTTTCAAGAATCCAAAAATTCTCCCAGGAACAATGGAATAATTTCAGTGAGAAAATTAAATTTATCAGATTTGATATAACACAGGAGGAATCTTTTATCCGGTTGAAAAATGAACTTGATACCATTGATGTAAACTTGGGGATCAGATCCAACCGTCTGTTTTACCTTTCGGTAGCACCCAGTTTTATTGAAACGGTATCGAATAGCTTAAAAAATGCAGGTCTGACCGAGAATGTTGATCAGGACAGGATGATCATTGAAAAACCTTTTGGCTATGATAAGGCTTCGGCCGTAGCACTCAATAAGCTCCTTTCGCAGACTTTTAAGGAAGTGCAGATCTACCGAATCGATCATTACCTTGGAAAGGAGAATGTACAGAATATCCTGGCTTTCCGTTTTGGAAATACCATTTTTGAACCATTGTGGAATAATAATTATATCGATTCTGTACAGATTACCGTTGCGGAGACTGTCGGCGTTGAAGACCGGGGCGGATACTATGATGGGTCGGGTGCTCTCCGTGATATGATCCAGAACCATTTGATGCAGATTCTCTGCATGATTGCCATGGAAGCTCCCGCTGCATTTGAATCGTCAGAGATCAGGGACCGTAAAGTAGATGTGCTCAAAAGTGTCAGAAGGATGAATCTTGAGGATATCGGACATTATACGGTAAGAGCACAGTATATCGAGGGAGAGATTGACGGTAAAAAGAAACCTGGCTATTTGGAAGAACCCGGAGTGAATCCAAACTCAAATACCGAAACATATGTTGCGATGAAGTTTTACATTGACAATGAACGCTGGCGCGGGGTACCGTTCTATATGCGGACGGGCAAGCGCATGCAGGAAAAAAAATCTTCCATCGTGATCAGTTTCAAAGACGTCCCGTGCACGACATTTCGAGATGATCTGAATATTCTGTTCCCCAATAAACTGGTGATCAATATCCAGCCAGAAATGGACGTCAGGCTGTCGTTCATGACCAAAAAACCAGGTCTGGACATGAAGCTGAAACCGGCTGAAATGGTATTCGACTATTTTGAATGTTCATCGGAAACTCCTGAAGCTTATGAAACCTTACTCTTGGATGCTCTTGACGGGGATTCTACTCTTTTTATGCGTTCGGATCAGGTGGAGGAGGCCTGGGATGTTATCTCTAATATTCAGGCCGCCTGGGAAAGCGGAAATTCGTCAAAGATGGACACGTATGCTGCTGGAAGTGCGGGGCCTGCAGCTGCGGATGATTTATTGAAGAGACAGGGGCATCACTGGTTATCTACTTCTGCCGAAAAATTTAAAAAGGAACAAGATGCTTAATATATTTGCGACCACAGAAGAAATTTTCAAAGAAGCTGCAGCGGTTTTTATCAGTTCTGCAAATGAAGCGATTAGGCAGAAAGGATATTTTGCTGTTGCACTGACGGGCGGATCTTCACCGGAAGGCCTGTATAGGTTATTATCGGAAGATCAGTATAAAAACCAGATCGACTGGACCAAAGTACTGATCTTCTGGGGAGATGAAAGGTGGGTGCCACTTGACAATGACCTGAGCAATGCCAGGATGTCCTATGAGCAGCTCTTGGACAGAGTGCCTGTTCGGCCGGTCAATGTCTTTCCCATGTACCGGGACGGTATAACAGCAGAGGATTTTGCTGCTGTATATAATGTATTATTAAAAGAAATGCTGGGAAGTGATGGCAGAATGGATCTCATCCTTCTTGGAATGGGACAAGATGGGCATACTGCCTCGTTGTTTCCGGGAACCGAGGCGCTAGATGAAACAGAAAATTGGGTCACTGCGTATTATCTGGAACAGCAGCAGATGTACAGGATTACACTGACGGCACCTTTTCTTAACAGGGCACGAAAACTACTCGTGATCTCTTTTGGAGAAACGAAGGCGGAAGCTCTCAAAGAGGTTATCGAGGGACCTTATAACCCCAGAATATACCCGGCACAATTGCTTGCGCCATCTCAGGGAGAATTATTATTTTTGGTAGACAAAAAAGCAGCAAAATATTTGCACGGCACTATTTAATATAAAAAATAAATATGATCACACATCATCTGAAAGATATTCAGCATAATTCTGAAAGGGCAATCACGCCCTTTCATATTTTTGAATTGGACAGGAATGCACTGGAGGAATATAGGGAACCGCATACAAAAGACCATTTTTGTCTATTATTTGTTAAAAAAGGCAAAATGAAAATGCAGGTAGAGGACCGTCGGTACGATGTGACGGAAAATAACATCTGTGTTATATTTCCTGGACAGCTATCATCAAAAGAACAGATCAGCAGCAACTTTGAGGGCAAGATGATCCTGTTTGATGAAGTGCTGTTCTGTTCGGATATCCTTAAAAATGAGCTGAGTATTTACAATCACAACATTTCTGTCAAACTCAATCATATTGAACTGCCCGTAGCGGAGACCAAGGAAGTAGAGTTGCTGTTGGATCAGATAGAAAAACTATACCACGACCTAACATCGGTAAAGAAAGAACAGGCACGGTTCTACATCAAGATAACGTTACTTAAGCTGGTCGAGTTTGTCCACACGAAGTGGGACAAGAATAAACTGACCAATGAAAATACAAAACTCTATGGGAAATTTTTAGAATTACTGGAGCGGTATTACAAGACAGAACGTACAGTAAGCTGGTATGCGGAAAAATTGCTGATTTCACCCAAAAAATTAAATGAGATCACCAAGAAAACCGCGGGGCTGACCTCGATCGAAACCATCCACGCAAGGATCATGAATGAGATCAAGCAGCTGTTGCTGCTCTCCAGCTATTCCCATAAAGAAATTGCTTTCGAACTTGGCTTCAACTCACCCGCTGCACTTAATAAGTTTGTTAAGGCTAAGCTTGATGAAACACCCACGGACCTGCAGCAGCAATTGGCGCAAATGTATAAGACATAGGTATAAGTTGGTTGCGTGACCGCCGGAGAATTGAACGAGGTTTGTAACATAAATCTTAAACATATGTTACCAACGGTTAATTTAAAAGATACAGCGGCTTTTCAGAAGCTTACGGCACATTTCCAGATGATAAAAGATGTGCAGATCCGCAATTTGTTTATAGAAGATCCCCATCGCTTCTCCACGTTTTCAGTGCAATGGGGCGATGTACTGTTTGATTATTCAAAAAACAGAATTACTGGAGAGACGCTGAACCTTTTGCTGGAGCTGGCAAAAGAGGTGAAACTAGACCAGGCGATTGATAAAATGTTCGCTGGAGACAAGATCAATGCAACGGAGGGTAGGCCTGTTCTGCATACAGCACTGCGCCAGCCAAAAAATGCGGTAGTTACTGTTGATGGAGTGAATATCATACCCCAGGTTCATGAAGTACTGGACCAGATGAAAAATTTCACACAGGATGTACTTTCGGGAAGCTGGACCGGATATACGGGAAAGGCGATAACTGATGTTGTCAATATCGGGATCGGTGGGTCAGATCTCGGCCCCGTCATGGTAACGGAGGCTTTAAAAGCATATAAAACGCCTCTGAATCTGCATTTTGTATCGAATGTCGATGGTACGCACATTTCTGAGGTCTTTAAGCATGTTAATCCTGAAACTACACTTTTTCTTATTGCTTCCAAAACATTTACCACCCAGGAAACGATGGCCAATGCCCATAGTGCGCGTTCTTGGCTGCTTGAGGCGGGGGCTAAAATAAAAGATATCGAAAAACATTTTGTTGCGCTGAGTACGAATG
The DNA here is from genome assembly GCF_002377215.1 of Sphingobacterium sp. UBA3519. Taxonomy (NCBI): domain Bacteria; kingdom Pseudomonadati; phylum Bacteroidota; class Sphingobacteriia; order Sphingobacteriales; family Sphingobacteriaceae; genus Sphingobacterium; species Sphingobacterium sp. UBA3519. Next base: position 2,533 of record NZ_DFPI01000031.1, on the reverse strand, counting down.
AAGCTGAGGTGGAAAAGTTCGGAATCAATACGCGTAATATGTTTGTGTTCTGGGACTGGGTAGGGGGCAGATATTCATTATGGTCCTCAATAGGACTATCCATCAGTCTTGGAATAGGATATGATAATTTCCAGGCGTTATTGGAGGGTGCCCATGAGGCCGACGAGCATTTTCAGCATGTTCCCTTTGAAAAGAACATTCCGGTAATCATGGCTCTTTTGGGGATCTGGTATATCAATTTTTATGGTGCTGAGACCTTGGGTATTTTTGCGTATGATCAATACCTGCACCGTTTTGCGGCCTATTTTCAACAGGGGGATATGGAGAGCAATGGTAAATATATCGACCGTAACGGTCATGTAGTTGATTATCAGACAGGACCTATAGTCTGGGGCGAACCCGGTACCAATGGACAACATGCGTTTTATCAGTTACTTCATCAGGGGACTAAGCTGATACCTTCGGATTTCATCGCGCCTGCTCAGAGTTTAAATCCGCTGGGAGAACATCATAAAATACTATTGTCCAATTTTTTTGCACAGACCGAAGCACTGATGAACGGAAAGTCAGCGGAGGAAGTGATAACCGAATTGCAGGGATCAGGAAAATCGGCTGATGAAATCGAGCAGCAGCGTAAATACAAGGTATTTCAGGGAAACCGTCCGACAAATTCATTTTTGCTGAAAAAGATAACGCCAAAATCATTGGGTAAACTGATCGCTCTTTATGAACATAAAATTTTTGTGCAAGGGGTCATCTGGAACATTTTCAGCTTTGATCAATGGGGTGTTGAACTTGGTAAACAATTAGCTAATGCTATCTTACCTGAACTTCAGGAGGATCACCAGGTTCAGGGCCACGACTCATCTACCAATGGGTTGATCAATCAATATAAGTCCTGGCGCTGATTCAGGATAGGTTTTACTCCGAGTATAAAAAGCAGAAGTAATAAACTTCTGCTTTTTATACTTGATACAGTACGCTATATGCTGTATGTCAGTGATTAAATGTATAAAAATGAATGTTGTGATCAGTGTAAAGTATTTGATTTTGAATAGAATAATGGTTGTTGTCTGCCTTTTTGTTTTAATTTCAGTTGTTTATTCATAAGGGAGCAAATGTATATCATATAATATTCAATGTATAACATCAGCGTCTGTCATTGCAGTACTTTTGTATAAGAAATTTAAAATAAAATATGAGCAAGTTATTTGTTGCCAGCGAAGTATTTCACGGAGCTGGAAGTTTATCAGAATTAAAGAACCTTTCAGGAAAGAAAGCGATCATTGTAACTGGTGGACAATCAATGAAAAGAAGTGGCACCTTAGATAGAGCACTTTCCTATTTAAACGAAGCAGGACTTGAAACTGCTGTTTTTGACGGTGTTGAAGAAGATCCGTCTTCGGAAACAAGTCTTAAGGGAGCTGCAGTGATGCGTGATTTTGAACCGGACTGGATTGTTGGTCTTGGGGGCTGTTCTGCAATCGATGCGGCAAAAATGATGTGGGTCTTCTATGAATATCCCGATGCCGATTTTGAGGCAATGACAAAACCTTTCACTGTTCCGACATTACGCCAGAAGGCTAAATTTGTAGCGATCCCTTCTACAAGTGGTACCGGAACAGAAACAACAGGTCTGGCGGTTATCACTGATAGAGAAAAAGGGGTGAAGTATCCGATCGTTTCTTACGAGCTAACTCCTGATATTGCAATTGTAGATGGAGAAATATGTGCTTCAATGCCGGCTCACATCACATCAAATACGGGGCTGGATGCTTTGACACATTGTGTGGAAGCCTATGTGTCGAATATTGAGGACAACTATGCAGATGTACTGGCAAAAGGAGGTCTGGAAATTGTTTTTCAGAATCTGGAAGAAGCGGTGAATAATCCGGGCAATATCAAGGCTCGTCAAAACATGCACGATGCTTCATTTATGGGAGGTTTAGCTTTTAATAATGCATGGTTGGGTATTGTACACTCATTATCGCATCAAGTTGGTGCCCTTTATGGTATTCCCCATGGTGCAGCCAACGCGATATTCCTTCCAAATGTGATCCGTTACAATCAGACAGCAACAAACAGATACCCTGATCTGGCCAAAATTGTTGGCAGGACATCAGCAGAGGAGCTGGCTCAGGAAATTGAGAAACTTAGAGCGTCCGTCAACAACATAGGTTCACTTAAAGCATTCGGTATTTCCCGTGAAGACTGGGAGAAAAATCTGGATTTCATCAGCAAAAATGCTTTAGAAGATCCATGTACAGGTTTCAATCCGCGTAAACCGACTTTACAGGACCTAAAAGATCTTTACAATGCTTCTTTTGAAGGCAATATCTATCAGAATTAGACCAGTTTGATGAAGAAAGTGGTTTACCCTTTAATTTAGGGTGGATCACTTTCCTCCGTTTGGTATTTTGGAACTATATTTATTAAATTGGAATCGGAAATTCTTATTTTGAATTCATATGTGTCCTAAAGAAATTTTAGGATTCGATTTCTGTGGTACAAGCATAGCTTTTTTCATCATTTC
>NZ_DFPI01000015.1:0-6641 GCF_002377215.1 Sphingobacterium sp. UBA3519 | reverse complement strand
CATACTGACTTTGACGCATCAATAAGCGAGAATAAACGACCGAAGTAAACACTTACCAAAAAAAATAGGATGAATCGACAAGAACTGATCAAAACTTTTTCTGACAACCACCATACGGTTATTGCCTATATCCAGGCATTACCTGATCCCCTTTTTTTATACCGTAATCATGAAAAATGGACAGCTGGTCAGCAGCTAAAACATATCCTCTTAACGCTTCTACCCTTTCCAAAGATACTGCAATCAAAAGAGTTCATCGTCCAAAAATTCGGCACCCTACAACGTACAACTTGGGATTACGATACGGTACTTAACAATTATCTCAAAACAAGCCTACAGGCACCAAGTCAATTTTTGCCTGAAGATATCCTGCCTGCACAGAAAATGGGCCTTATAACGCAATTAGAAGAAGTAATAACTAAAATTAATCAGTTATTTGCACTGTACAATGAAGAGGAGCTCGATAGCCTAGTCTTACCCCATCCTTTGCTCGGAAAACTCAGTATACGTGAAATGTTTTACCTGATGAGCTATCATCCCCTACACCACCTGAATCAAATTAAGGAAAACTTGGCGTCATTAAATCACTAAGTCGCACCCTATTTTCAACATGTTGCCTGACTAGCATTCATGGTTTGTGTCTATTCCCTTGTATGGACCATATCATATAAATCAAAGCCTTCAGCCCAATAATCTTTATGGATTTCCCGTAGTACAAAACCATTTTTCTTATAAAATCCAAACGTAAATTGAGAGGTGCCGACTTCGATCTTTTCAACCTGATGATGGGCGTAAAGAAAGTCAATGCGATGATGCAATAAGGTTTTTCCAAAACCAAATCCATGATATTTTGGATTTAAAAAACTCCAACTCAAATATCCTGTGCGCTGATCATCGGAAAAACCTACACCGCCGCCACCAATAATTTGTCCGTTAACCAGTGCAACAAAATACGTCTCCATTTCCTGATCCAGATATTCCCTGAAATCGGCAACCTCGCTCTGTGCAAAGTACTTCGGTATATTCATATGAAGAATATCAATCAGTTTATTGCTATCCTGAACATCATATTTCCTAATTTCCAAATACTTATCCATAATTGGTATGATTACAAATCCCTGTCTATTTTAAACTTACATCTCCTGTGAAGTTTCTTAAATATAGGAATAATTTAGTGGGTTTTTATTGCACTATTCCCAAGCATACCCGCTGATCGCATTTTTATTAAAAAACATAAAAAACTATGGCTATTGGCTTGATTTTTGATTAATTTTACGCTCGCACTGTGGCAAGCAGATGATTATTAAACACCCAATATGCAAAAACCTCAAAAGGATTTACCGATTTTTTTTGAAGCATTAAATCAAATGCCGATTGCCACGGCCATTTATGATAATTCGAACCTCAATATCGCATTTGCCAATTCTCGTATGTTAAAAATGTGGCGTACAGAGAATGAAATCGTTGGACATTCCTTTGGAGAGGTTTTTCCGGTTTTTACCCAGGAAGGATTTGCCGATATACTCCGTAACGTCTGGGAAAGCGGTGTTACCTACAAGGCAGTTGAAACTCCCGCAACGATTGTTGACGGTGATTTCAAAATCAAACGCTATTTTGATTTTGAGTATAAGCCACTCTTTGATAAGCGCGGACGAACAAATTCCATCCTCCACACAGCTACCGATGTCACGCATAAGATACACGATGAGAAACCTTTAGATCGAGAAAATATAACTATCAATCCCGCAACCAACCTGCGCATGATATCCTATACACTATCACATGATGCGAAAAATCCCTTGGCACTCGCTAAATTGGGTATAGGTGTACTTAAAGAACATTTGGATATGCAAACCAATAGGCGGCTCGAACTGTATGAGGTCATCGATCAATCACTTGAAAACATCGCTGACATTATCGACAAAACGGTAGAGCTGAGCCTTGCCCCAATGTATAGGCTACGGAAACAACCTGTCCGTTTAGATCTTACATTGCCCAATTGGTGCCGGGAAGCTAAATTATTATTCCGTAGCCCGCATACTGAACTTATCTTTGGAGACCTTTTTCCAGTAAACAGTGATCAAAATGGAGTTTACCAAATCTTTACAAACTTGATCAACAATGCCATTAAATACTCTTCGGCCAATACGAAAGCAGCGCTGCATATTTATAGTGAAAAAGTAACGAACGGTGTGTTATATATTATTAAAGATAATGGTATCGGGATTCCGCAGCATGAACTCAAAAATATCCGTATGGAAAGACTGCGTGGCTCAAATTCAACGGAGTACCAGGGAAAAGGCATCGGATTGTTTATCGTTCAGGAAATTCTTGAAAGGCTCAAAGCGCAGATGACCATTTTCAGTCAGGAAAACCAAGGGACCGAAATTCGTTTGTTTTTTCCAAATTAATAACGTGACGTAGCCTTTTATCTTCCTTTCAGGACAGATTTTGCCAATCTTATCCTGCTATTCAAGAAAAATCATTGTTGAACTCCTGATTTATAGCTAATTTTGAATGTTTAGAAATTGCAAGCAAATCAGACAAGTCTTTATGAATCATTTTCGTAAATATTGGAAACTACTTTCCCATATTGGTGCACATCCGGACATGTCATACATCGATTTCAAACGCGTATACATGATCAATCTGATTGCATTGTTATGTTTATTTCCGACAATTTTCTTTTCAATCTTCAATCTTATCGACCACCGTTATATTTTAGCAGCGATTAACTTCTGCAATTCACTATGTGCGCTTACGGTCCTTCTACTTCAATATTATGAGAAGCGTACTATCGCTAAGGCAACACTGTTGACAAGTAATGCTGTGTTTTTCTTCGCTGGAGCGCTACTTTATAAAAATGGTGGCGAATACTTTTTATTGTGCACATTGATTGTCTCCATGTTGATGTATGATAATCGAAAGATCCATATAGCCCTTTGTATTACGGTAGCTTTTTTGATTTCACTCTTATATCTACTTCCCGATATACTCCCGTTAAGCCAGCAAGTGCCTCGATCTAGGTCTGTTTTCAATATTATCAATGCACTAGCTTTTATGGTCGTCGCAGTCAACTTCTTTCTTGACATCATCTATAAGAATATAAAAAAAATTGAGCAGCAACGCCGCAACTTAGAATCCATGAATCGGGACAAAGAAAAAATCTTTTCTATTATCGCGCACGATATCAAAAGTCCTTTTGCCAATCTGGAAGCACTGGTCTTTATGTTTCGTAATCAAATGCTCGACAGTACAAACTCCCAGGAATACATCCAGCAGATCTTTCAACAAATTACGCAGCAGAATCAGGCGTTGGATGATTTATTGCAATGGGGCAGCAGCAGTATGCAGGGGATCAATACCAAAGCATCACCCCAGTTGATTAAACCTATAATACAACAAATTGTTGAAGTTTTTAATGAGAATGCACAATCTAAACAGCTAAAAATCAATATTGATATACCAAACAACACACAGATAATTGCCAATCGGGATCATACCATCATTATTTTACGCAACTTGATCAGCAATGCGATTAAATTCAGCTATGTGAGCGGGAATATCAACATCTACACCAGCATGGATGAAACCTATACACATATTCATATTCAAGATGAAGGAATAGGAATTAACCCTTCGAAGTCCGCCGTACTTTTTAATGAGATCCAGCAAAAGTCTTTCGGAACGGAAGACGAACCCGGATCGGGCGTAGGCCTTGTTTTATGTAAGGATCTTATTGAGCGGAACAAAGGTGTAGTGAACATCCAAAGCACACCTAATAAGGGATCCGTTTTTACGGTCGGATTGCCATCCTGCCCCAGCCATAAACCACAAACCGAGTTCAAAGTACCCACATGCTGTTAATTCAACTATAGGTTTAGAAATTTTTTGGTGGTTTTATGGAATCATTGAATTGCCGATGAAGAGAGAAAAATTGAATCTCCCTTTTGTAATTAAAACTATATCTTTATAAAAAGAATTACAGGGTCACTATGATAGAGAATACGTTTGGAATGGATATAATGCCTGAAAATGAACATGACCGACTGAATGCCCTCAGACGCTATAAAATAATGGGAACCCCCGCTGAAGCCAGCTTTGATGGAATTGCAAAATTAGCCAGCCAGTTCTTTAATGCCCCTATTGCATTGCTCTCATTGGTGGATGCAGAATCGGTCTATTTCAAAGCAAATATCGGCATGGGCACCACAAAGGAAACGAATCGAGGGCAAAGTTTGTGTAGTCTGGCTATTTTGGACAAGAAAGTAACAGTCTTTGAAGATACATTGGAAGAAGATATCCTACTGACCAATCCAACTGTAATTGGAGACTTTGGGCTACGGTTTTACGCAGGTGCACCCCTTATTACACATGATGGTTTTATGATCGGTTCACTGTGCGTTATGGACAAGCATCCGCGGGCTTTCAGCGCAGCTGATCGACAGATATTAGCAGGTCTTGCACGCACAGCGATGGATCAAATCGAGCTTCGAAGTTCTTCCATCGATAAAATTGATGAGCTTGAGGGCGTCAATATTACCATGGCAACCATGCAACAACGACTGCTCGAACTTAATGACGAAATGGAGCTTGCCAATGACGAACTTTATCGCACGAATAGTCAGCTCAACAAATCCTATGATTTGACAGTGCTACTCAATAAAAATCTCAAAAAAAGTGAACGTCGATTCAGATCCTTTATAGATAAGGCCCCAATAGGCTTTGCGATTTTAACAGGCCGTGAGTTAGTTATTGAAGTTGCCAACGATAGGATGCTCAAGCTCTGGCGCAAAACCGAAATTGTCCTCGGCAAACCACTTGCACAAGCGCTTCCAGAACTTCAGGGACAGCCCTATTTAGGGATATTGGACGATGTCTTTACCACCGGCCAAAACTACATTGGAGATACTGCCTACGCAAGACTTGAGTCTATGGGGGTATTGGGCGATCATTATTTTGATTTTACTTATGAGCCGTTAAAGAATGATGAAGGTGAAACGGAGTCTATTATTGTCATAGCCAATGAAGTTACCGAGCGCATCAAAAGAAACGAACATCTTGAAGCTCTCAACTATCAGTTGGAAATTGCACTAAAAGCTGGTGAACTCGGCTCCTACAATCGCGATATCAGAACAGGAAAAATGGACTGCTCCGAAACCTGTAAAATCAATTTTGGTCTTACCAAAAACGACCGCTTTGACTATGAAGACCTCATGCGAAGCATCGTCCCTGAACACCGCGAAATGGTGTATCAAAAGGTGCAGGACGCTATCCAGAACAAGACCACTTATCACGCTGAATATCTCATCCGTTGGCCTGATGGATCGTTACACTGGATCAATGCATCAGGTCTTCCCAAATACGATCCAGAAGGTCATGCAACTCACCTCATCGGCGTAGTGGCAGATATTACAAAACGAAAGAATTACGAATCACAAAAAGATGACTTCCTGGGCATTGCCAGCCATGAACTAAAGACACCCGTCACGGGCTTAAAGGGAACGATTCAATTGCTGGAACGATTTAAGGACAAAACTGGAAGTGAGATCATTTCAAGGCTTATTGATCAGTCTGCTGTCAATATCAAAAAAATCGTTACACTTGTTGATGACCTGCTCAATATGCATAGAATCAGTGAAGGACAGCTTCATCTCGAAAAAACAACCTTCAAAGCGTCAAAGATTCTTGCCTCCAGTTGTCACAATATCATATCCCAAGGCAATCATCAAGTTAATATTACGGGCGATCTCGATGCAACTATATTTGCTGACGAGCAACGCCTTGAACAAGTGCTTGTTAATTTTGTCAACAATGCCGTTAAATATGCACCAGAATCGAGAGAAATCAATATCACTGTGGAACAGCTGCAAGATTGTATCAAGATAACCGTCAAGGATCAAGGTGAAGGTATTGATCCGGCAGTACAGCCTTTTATTTTTGATCGATATTATAGAGCAAACCATGAAGGCAAATCGTACTCGGGGCTCGGGCTCGGACTCTATATCTCCGCTGAAATTATCAAAAAACACGCGGGTCTAATAGGAGTTGACAGTACGGTAGGCTTGGGCAGCAGTTTCTGGTTTTCCATTCCACGCCCACCAGCGGAAAGATAATCGCAAAAGAGCCGGTAAAAAAACCGGCTCTTTGTTATAAACTCCTATGCGCTTCTATTTACAGACTGCTTATGTGCAGCCGATCGGCATTTCAATATAGACTTAGGCTATCTCCTCAACCGTCGCGTCAGGCGCATTCTTCTTGACAGATTCAATGCCGTTTTCCATACCACTTGCGCTTTCATACATCTCGCTGCTTCCAATAATTTGACCATTGGTCGCCTTGAGATTGAAATAGTACTTACCATTGGTAGCAGTTTTACGATCAAATTTGTTATCGTCCTGAGCATTCTTCTTAACAGATTCAACGCCATTTAAACAGTTTGCTTTAGTTGTATAACCTTCACTGCTTAAAATCACCTGTCCGTTTCCAGCTTTTAGATTAAACTGAAATTCGCCATTTTTCCGAGTTTTTACTTCAAATTTACCCATTTTCTCAATTAATTAAATAAATACATGGTTATTGGAATGAAATCCATACTACAATATAATACTTTTCCATGTCATATGTGTCCTAAATAAATT
>NZ_DFPI01000013.1:0-45573 GCF_002377215.1 Sphingobacterium sp. UBA3519 | reverse complement strand
GTATTCTGATTTACCGATTACATATGTCTTTTTCATTATCTAGAATCTAGCGTTTTTACTATTTTAATACAGCTAATGGATCCCATCCATTAGAGTCTTAATTCATCCAAATTAGGAGAAGATTATTACTTTTTTTGCATTCTTTTCCCAATGCAATTCTCTTCCACTTCCACTTATTCCGTTTAGATTCAGCATGCCTCTTTTGGTTCGTTTCAAGAACGAAGGTAAGCCGTGTTACGGATTCTAAAGGCCATAGCGAGTTTTGAAAAAATAATATCTAGCCCCTTCGGTAGTATTTTTTTTCCAAAAACCTTTTATCCTCCTAGACACTAACCTTCTTCTGTTCCCGAAAACGAAGCAAAAGCATACTCCGGCTCTTTAGACGAAGAAAAAAAATGTCAGCTATGAGAATTAAAACGCATTGGAAACAGAATAAAAAAGACAATGAAAACAAGCACCTCCTCCCATTGCCGAATAAATCTAAAAAATCTATTCAAGGACCATTAAAACATTAAAGACATGACACATCAATTAAATATCTCAGAATTTAGGGTTTATGTTGGGACATTCCATAAGTACAATAATGGATCTCTATATGGTAAATGGCTTGAATTATCTGACTATTCAGACATAGAAGAATTTTACGATGCCTGTAAAGAACTCCACACAGACGAGGCAGATCCAGAATATATGTACCAAGATTACGAAAATCTTCCAGATGAGCTAATTAGTGAGTATGGTATTAGTGCGAATATTTTTGAAGTCCTTGAAGCAATAGAGGGAATGGATGAACGTCATCGGGAACCATTTTTTGTATGGTGCAATAACCGTAGTAAGAACTTAGCCAAGGAAGAAATCTATGTCCTCATATCCAATTTTGAAGAAGACTATCAAGGGGATTACGATGATGAAGAGGATTTTGCAAGGGAGATCGTTGAAGAGCAGTATAATATACCCTCAATTGCCAAACAATATTTTGACTACGAGGCATTCGCACGGGATCTTTTCATGACTGACTATTGGTTTGAAGACGGCTTTGTTTTCCGTGAATCGTAATTAATTTTTTAACCAGGCGATTCGTCCTTGGGTCGCCTATAAAATTCAAACAGATGAAAACAATAATTAACAAGAATAATATAGGGGTACTGACATTTAGAAAATTCGATGAAAATGTATTGCTGAATTCCAGCTTCGATATCGAACAGCTATTCAAAATTATCTTATATGATGTAGATTTCGAACGATTCGAGATATTCGACAAAAACAAAAAATTACTGCTGACAACAAATAAGTTTGAAGATGAACTTGATGTTGTTATTATTCATCCAGCGAAAGTAGAGCGTGACGAAGAGATTAAATGGACAAATTTCAACGCCTATCACACTCCTATGTATACCTATGGTAAAAAAATCGAATGGAAGGTGAACGGTAGGATCTTTAAAACCAAGAAATCAGCCGCGGCCTTTGCGCAGTTCTTGATTAGTGATGTAGCTTCAATCATAGAAAAATTCATTGACCGAGGCTAGCGGGAAAAAACTAAAAACAAATTTATAAATCAGGAAATCATGCTTAATCAAAATTTTTCAATAGAAAGTGTTCTATTTGGGATAGAAAATATCAAAGGACCAATTCAACTGGTTCAATTTGCAAACCGCTTGGCATCACATGAGGGTATTAGGTCATTTAATAGAATGGCGGTTATAAAATTATCCAACCTCAAAATAAATAAGGCCCTTCCAAACTCTGTTCCGACAGATGAGACTTTGATAATAGCGAATGAGATAGGTCCGTACTTGGATATTTATTTGTGTATCAGAAGTGGAAAAAGTTGCTGTAGAATCGCTACGGCACATTTTCCTGGTGGTGAAGTTTATATACATGACGAGTATCGGCATACTATACTCTTAGACAAACTTAGCGATGAGGAAATCAAATGTCCATTTAATATTGTTTGTGACGATCCTTCCATCATTCAGCCAAAACCTATTTTTACAGAGTTGTAAATTATTTTAAAAGGAGGATTATGTCTTTTATAATTCTCCTTTTTAATAAAAGAAAAGGCCCCTGCACTTTCGCACAGAGACCAGGTTCTCAAATCTTAATATTTTCTATTAAACTTGAAAAGTTAATTGACAATTTTTCAAGTTTAATGTTATGCCTCTATGAACTTTTATTGTCCTTAATAATCTCGATTAGCTCTTTCACAAGATCTTTAAGGCCGATATCGCCGGAATAAGTGCCAATATAGCAATTTACACTATTATTATAGTTACCTGATCCTGTATTTATATATATCGGTTGTTTATTTGATGTTAGAAAAGCTGGTAATGGGATATTGTAAACTTGGGAGAGCTTAGCGGCTTGTTCATAGTTGGGAACTTTGTTTCCAGAAGCAATGTCTCTGAATTCATCTATATTAATATCCGCTAAGGTAGCTACTTCATCGTTACTCCAACCCCTTTTCTTGTTTTCATTTTCAATAATTACTGCTGCTAGCATGATGTGTTATTTTTGATTATTTAATATTCTTTCAAGCAAGTTCGTGAATTTCTCACGTTCTTTCCTGGATTGCTCTATTTCATCTTTTAACAACTGGAAGATTTCCTTATTTAACTCTCCATTACTATTGTCATATTTTTCAATATTACTCTGAATACTGTTATGATAGTTCCCCTGACCGTTGTTATAATATACTGCGCTTGCTTCAGAAGCATAAAAATATTCAGGATCAATTTCATAGAGCTTAGCTAACTGTTTAGCTCTTTCAACCGTCAATCTTATTTGTTCAGCTTCTAATTTATAATAAGTGGATTGGCTAATCCCAAGTTCTGTTGCGATATATTCTTGACTAAAACCTTGATCTTCTCTTAATTTTCTCAATTTACTTCCAATATTCATAACAATCTATATTAATTGGTAATAATTATGAATAATTATATTCATAATTGTAATTGCAAATATACTGTAAAATGCTCAATTTTACGTGATTTATATTTGTAAATGTGAAATAATTTATTTGCTTATAAAAGTATTAATGTAATAAATTGGAATAGATTATTAAAAATAATAATCTTAATTTTGAGAACTTCATTGTCTAAATGACAGAGTTTTCATTCAAGACTCTCGTTCATGAAAACCGGCTAAATTTTCAAATGGATACGAGATGATAGGATGAGTGCACTGTTCCGACCATATTTATGGCTCCGGGACTGTGTTCCTATCAGCTGCACGTATCCAAGGTCCTTAGCCGGTACCCCATGAACATGCAGACGGGCACAGTCCACGGAGCCAATTTTTTCGCTAATGCGAACCTAAATATGGTATGAATAGAAAACAATTATTTAAGAATATTATAAGATCTCCTGAATAATCTTTCCGAGTAGCCGGCAATGTTTGGCTCTACAGCTATAGGTGCAAATTACCAATAATAAACTTTTTGTGAATCCCACTGAAAGCCCTCTAGCTATTAATTAATCAATTTTATTAAATACAGGTTAGGCTTGAAAAAATAACTGATCATTCAGTATGGAATAGCTATGCCCTAATCTCACGGTTAAATATTCGAAAAAGATGCCCAATTATAACCACTTAGTCCTATTGGACTTGGAGATTTATGAGATTTACCGAACAGGATATGATCCTGTAAGAAACGTTAAAGACTTTTTGGAACTGTATTCCCTAAGTATGATTCACGAATATATAGTAGCATTACAGACATATGTTAGTAATGAGGAAAAAGTAAATCTACAACTGTCTGAATTTTCTGTCTATCTGCTCCGTGTATTGATAGCATATTTCATCATCCATACATCTGAACACGATTTGTGTAAAGTCTCAATTTCGGTAGATCCAAAGCAGTAAGAGTTAGAGGCATTTAAAAGGATCTATGATTTCTTTCAACGTTTATCCCCTTCTAATCCCAATTCCTAGAATTATGAAAAAGACACATCTACATTCCAATAGCAGCACACTGCTATTTATCCACATACTTAAGATCGCAGTACTTGTGATCCTGTATACTTTAGTTTCTATGTTTAGTTTATCAGCTCAAACGCCCCGCAAGGACAGCGGGGCCGATGGGCTATCTGAGTTGAAGGCTTTAAAAATTGGCGACAAGGTTCCTCAATCACTCTGGGATACGCCATTGCAGGTGGTCAACCATCCAACTGGTCAGAAAACAATAAAGCTCAGCGAGTACCGTAATAAAAAGCTTATTGTATTGGATTTTTGGGCTACTTGGTGCAGTGCTTGCATCGCTGCGATGCCACGCATTAAAGAACTAGAAAATAAATATCAAAAAGATGTTGAAGTTATTGCAGTAACGCGAGACGAAGCTTCAAAAGCACAGAAATTTTTAATGACAAATGAGACTATAAAATCTCTCGGGATCTACTCCATTGTTGCAGACACACTGCTTCGAACAGTATTCCCGCATCAGCTAATACCACATTATGTGTGGATCTCGTCAGAGGGGCTGCTTGGAGCGGTAACGTCCAGCAGTCAGTTGACCGAAGGAAATATAGTCAATTTCTTGGCTGATAAGACAGCACAGATTCCTTCCCGTGAACTGATCGATCCCGAGAGACCACTTTTTTTATCGGACAAAATGCAATTAGATGATCTTAGTTTTTTCTCCGTACTGACCCGAGATGCGGTAGATGGGCTTCCTTCTGGGAATCGCTATCGTAAGGAAAATGGAATAATCAGAGGTCGTGCAATTACAAACTCTTCCCTAGAATTTTTATTTTCATCGGCTGCCAGGGGAATTTTGCAGGCGAAGGGCAAGCAGCTGCTGGACAAGGAGATATTTGTAGAAGTGAAAGATTCCTCACGTTTTTATCCGGTCACAGATAGGGATATACTATCCAATGTATTTAACTACGAACTTGTTGTGCCTCTGGAAAAGGCGGATTCTCTCTATCAGTATATGCTGGCAGACCTCAATCGCTATACATCGTATAGAGCTAGCTTGGAAAAACGCAAGATAAAATGTTTGGCATTGCGCAGAAAAGGGGACTTGAGCTTAATCCGGTCGAAAGGGGGGAAACACGAAAATACGCTTCCCTTTAATAAACCTTCAAAAATAACCAACTATCCGCTATCGTCCTTGGTCTTGCGTCTCAACGATCTGGATTGCTTTGCGCTGCCTGTCATTGATGAAACTGGATATATGGATCATATAGACTTGTCTTTTTCAGGCGATTTAGATCCTAAGATACTTAAGCCCGAACTGAATGCACAGGGATTAGATCTCAAAGAGGTAACTCGGACACGTGAGGTGCTGGTGATCGGGGATAAATATTAAAAGCGTAATGAAAATAAGGTCATGAAAACAATAATATTCTGTATAATAGTACTTTTGTTGCAGTGCCATCTGTCATTTGCACAAAAAATATTTTTGGGCGAACTGCGCTCTAAAAATGATGATATCCCAATTGTGGGGATGAGCGTTAAGATGCTCCAAACGGGCGAAACTATACAGACAGATCAGAAGGGAACTTTTAAGATTCCTATTGGGGATAATCTCCTGCAAATTGAGATAGGAGGTATTGGATTTAAAAAAATAACAGCTTCTATTTCAAAGGATACCTTGAACAAGGTCTTCTATCTTGAAGCCAATACGATCTTGATGGATGAGGTACAAGTGTCCACTGGATACCAGACCTTACACCGTGAACGGATGACGGGTTCCTTCAACCAACTGGGGGAGAAGCTGCTGTCGCAGCAGGTGAGTACGGATATACTGAGCAGATTGGAAGCTGTAGCGAATGGACTGACCGTAGATCGGGGGACTTCGCGCAATGGTCGGATAGATATTCGTGGCATCAATACACTATCGGCGGGAATGATGGGGCCATTGATCGTGGTCGATAATTTTCCCTATGATGGTGATCTTGATAACATCAACCCTAATGATGTGAGCACGATTACCATTTTGAAAGATGCGGCCGCATCCTCCATCTGGGGAGCCCGGGCAGCTAATGGGGTGATCGTCATCACTACTAAGAAAGGACATTTTGATCAGCCTATTGTAATCAACCTGAACAGTAATGTGCGTATTGCCAGTAAACCTAATCTGTCTTATCTACCACAGATATCGTCCAGTGATTTTATTGATGTGGAAAAGTTTTTGTTTGAAAAGGGCTATTATACTTCGCAGGAAAATTCTGCCAGCCATCCGGCTTTGTCGCCAGTGGTTGAATTGTTGATCCACCAGCGAAACACGGGCGAGAGCCAACAGATAGATGAAGCGATTGACTATCTTCGGAAATATGACGTGCGTGATGATTTCTCCAAGTATCTTTACCGCCCTTCCGTACAACAGCAATATAGTCTGGATCTCTCCGGTGGCAATGGCCGCTTTGCGTGGATAGGCTCGGGCGGATGGGATAGGAATGTAGATAATCTGGACGCCAAAATGGATCGGTATACTATACGGTTGCATAATACTTACCGCCCTTGGGACAGACTTTCGCTGACCAGCGGAATACAGTATACCTTTAGAAAAAATAAAGCTGGGCGACCGGGATATGGTGATATTGGCAAAAGTGCTGGTTCGCTCTATCCCTATGCTCGCTTTGCAGATGAGGATAGTAACGTGCTTCCGGTAGATATTGATGTAAGGTCGCTGTGGGCTCGTCAGCAGGGAAATAGTAGTTTACTGGATTGGAGCTATTATCCGCTCAATGATTATAAAAACCAACAGAGAACGACGACCACGGATGATGTTTTGCTCAATTTTGGCGCTAACTATCGTATTATACAGGGATGGGATATAGATGTCAAATATCTTTTTGAACGGCAGTATACAAATGGTTATAATCTGTACGATGCAGAAAGCTATATCGCACGTAACATCGTCAATCGCTTCACCCAGTTGGATCCGCAAGGCAATAGAACGCTTATTGTTCCAGATGGGGCAATATTGGATCAGTCGAACGCACGGCTACAGTCAAAAAACCTACGTGTGCAGACCAACTATACTAAGACTTGGGGCGACCATCAGTTGGCAGCCATAGCAGGCTGGGAGATCAGACGCTCACATACGACAAGTGACCGGTCACGTCTTTATGGGTATAATCCAGCTAAGCTAACGTATGGCAATGTGGATCTGGCAAAACAGTATCCTGTATTGAATAGCAGTTCATCCCAGTTTGTGACAGATAACACGGGGATTACCGATGGGACAACAAATTTTATCTCCAATTTTGGGAATGCCTCCTATACGTTCAAAAAGCGGTATGTGGTATCTACGAGTTTACGCCGCGATGCTTCCAATTTATTTGGGCTGCGGACCAACGATCAATGGAACCCATTTTGGTCTTTGGGTGCCAGCTGGCACCTGTCTGAGGAGCCCTTTTTTCCAAAAGAATTATTTCAGAATCTGCGGCTTCGCTTGACCCACGGGGTGTCGGGTAATATCAACCCCGAAATGGTGGCAGCTACTACAATCAGTTACATCGGTACAAATTCATTTACCAAAAGCCCTATCGCAAACATATCCAATTATTATGATTCGGAATTGCGGTGGGAGAAGACCCGAATGACGAATCTTGCCGTTGATTTTACAGTATTGGCTGGTAGGTTGTCAGGTAGCGTGGATCTGTTTTTTAAACAGTCCAAAGATTTATTTGGGCCCGCTGTACTTGACTATACGGCTGGCATTGGGCCTACGAAAATAAAAAACGTGGCTGATATTAAGGGGAGCGGAATTGATATTGAGCTCAATAGCAAGAACTGGGAAAACCAGCATTTTCATTGGAACACACGTCTCAACCTCAGTACAGTCCGTGATCAGATTACGGATTATCATCTCTCCAATTTACAGGGAAGTAATTTTATTAGCACAGTTTCTCTTGCCCGTATCTCTGGTGTCATAGGCAAGCCAGTCTATGGAATGTATTCTTACCGTTGGGGTGGGTTGAATCCTGAAACTGGTCAGGCTCAGGGTTATCTGAATGGTGAACTGAGCAATGATTATGCTAAACTTGTAGGGACAGGTACGCAACTGGATGATCTGGTGTATCACGGTTCTGCGAGTCCCCGTGTCTATGGATCATTGGGCAACTCATTTACTTATCGAGGTTTCTCCTTAGACGTAGCCCTGCTGTTTAAATTTGGCTATTACTTCAGACGGCCATCGATCAATTATCAGCAGCTTTTTAGCAATTGGACGGGGCATAAGGACTATGCAGCACGCTGGCAGCAGCCGGGGGACGAGACAACAACAGACGTGCCGGCACTGATCTATCCGACCAGTAGCAATGCCAATAATTTTTATGCGGGCTCCGAGGTGCTGGTTGAAAAAGGTGATCATATACGCCTACAGTATATCAATTTGAGCTATGAACTGAGCCGTCTTCCCAGATTCAAGGAAATGTTCAGACGCTGTGAACTCTTTGCTAACGTAAGTAATCTAGGACTGGTCTGGCGTGCAAATAAAAAAGGCATCGACCCCGATTATAACTTTGGATTAAATAGACTCAGGCCGCCTGCGATATATGCTTTAGGACTGCGGTTTGGACTTTAATAACGAACGAAAAATAAAAGAAATCATGAAAATAGATAGACTGATCAGGACAATTATTTGGATTGGCTTTGCCCTTATGACGGCAAGCTGTGAGAAATATCTGGAGGAGCCCTCCAGCAAGAGCTTTGCGGTCATCGAGACGCTCAATGACCTTGAAGCTCTGCTGGATCATTCCTCCATGAACCTTTCACCTAATGCGCAGGAAATCAGTGCTGACAACTATTACCTGAGCGATAATAGCTGGAACGCACTGCAATTTGAACAGGAACAGAATATGTATATCTGGGCGAATAACAATGTGTTTAGAGACGGTAATAGTACCAACGACTGGAGTAATATCTATCGTGCGGTTTTTACCGCCAATACAGTACTCGAAAGTCTAGATGCGATACCCGTAAAATCGAATGAAAAGGAGCGGCGGGATCGAATTAAGGGAGCCGCATTATTTTTCAGGGCATTTAGCTTTTTGGATGCGGTGCAGATCTGGAGTGTAGCATATGACCGAAATACTGCTGATAAAGATGTCGGTATCCCACTGCGGCTCCGCTCCGATTTTAATATTACATCGCCGCGGGCAAATGTAGCCGAAACTTATGATCAGGTAGTTAAGGATTTAAAAGCCGCTGTGCAGTTGCTCCCCGAAAAGGTTGCTTCGAAAACAAGGCCATCTAAGCCAGCGGCATATGGTCTGTTGGCACGTACTTATCTCTGGATGGGAGAGTATAACCAGGCAAAACTGTATGCGGACTCTTGTTTGATGCTAAATAATGTGTTATTGGATTATAAAACGTTGAATAGTGCTTCAAACTTTCCGGTTCCAAGGCATAATGTAGAGGTAATTTTGGAGCGACAAGGATCAACGGGGTTGATTTTAGGGGTACAGAATGCGAGGGTACTGCCAGAGATTTATGAGAGTTTTAAGGAGGATGACCTGCGTAAAACGGTCTTTTTCGCAAAAGGAAATGATGCTCAAATTGCTTTTAAAGGTTATTATTTCGGTTTTTCAGCGCTAATGACAGGAGTAGCTACTGATGAAATTTTGCTGACCAGAGCTGAATGTCTGGCACGTATGGGAATGTTGGATGAATCTTTGACAGATCTAAATAAGTTACTTAAAAGCCGCTGGTCTGATCAGGTCAACTTTGAACCTGTGGATGTTAGACTGCGGGACGATGTACTTCGAATAATATTGGAAGAGCGTCGAAAGGAATTGTTGTTTCGTGGTCAGCGATGGATGGATATCAAAAGGCTGAATAGGGAAGGTGCGGATATAAGTCTACAGCGTACAGTTAATGGTAAAGTATATGAGTTGAAAGCAAACTCGCCCCGATTTGCTTTACCGCTTCCCGATGATCTGCTTGGATATTATTAATTACAAAAAAGGAGAGCATCGTGTGTGCTCTCCTTTTCTTCCAATGGATGTGTAGACAACCGTTAAGGCGTAACGTAAGGACGTTTTGTTGGACTGTCCTGCATGATGCCCGAGACTCCCCGAGAATTCAGGTAGTCTTGGAAATCGCTTTCGTTTTCGGGAGCATTATTAACTGAACAAGGTAAATCTGTTCCTTGATCACATTGCTCATGCGGGCTTCCCGTGTCGCTTCTTTCCCAATTGTCAACATTAAGAATTTCAGCATTTGAGTTTCCACCTTTGTAAAACCATGTTGTGGTAAACTTAACTTCTTTTTTATCATTGTCGTTTTTCATCACTACACCTGCAGCATACGTACCGATTGCTAGCAGTGCTAAGATTAAAGTGAAGAGTGATGCCTTCACTGCAAATTTATTTTTCATCATAATCGTGTTTTTTGATTATGATGCTAAATTACAGTAATATGAATTCGAGCGTTAGGTAGAAAGGGAAGTGCAGGGAGGTAGAAAAGTATTTAATCATTGCTAAGATTTGTTTTTTGAAATTGTTTAAAGTTTAAAGAAGTAAGACCGGTTTGCTTTTTAATAAAAGCATTCATTTCGGTTGTACTACTAAAACCACATTCTTCTGCTGTGGCCAGTAGTTTATCGTTACTAACAATTATAGAAGCAATATGGTCTAATAAAACCTGATGTCGGTAACTAATAAATTTACATCCGTAATGTTTTTTATGCTCTTCATTTAGATGATGCCTAGTTACTATGAGAACCTCAGCAATATCACATAATCTAGCCTTAGCCCCCTGATGCAGAATCATCAATTGTAGTAAATTGCGAGCTCGGTCAATCAGCATTTCATGTCCATCATCACGTAATTTAAATCTACTGAGTTGAATTAGAAAGATAATGTGCTTTAAGATCAAATGCTCGTTGTCCAGTATATTGGGATTGATTCTGCTAAATAGCAATTTTAATTGACGTTTAGTGATTTCACCTACACGAAAAGTGACACTAGTAATCGACCGTTTTGACTGCGCCTTTTTAGCGATTATCAAATCTTGCAAAAAGCTAAAGTGTCTATTGGCAGGTGGCCGAAATAATCCGGCATCTAGAATAAAGCCGACCATAATATGATGCCCTTTGGGTATTTTCAATGAGTATTCACCTTTAGCGAGGTAAAGATAAGCACCTCGTCCTTCCACAAAATCTATTACGAAATCTTGAGCGCTATGGATTTGCAGGAGAGGAGAATTGCTCAATAAAGGATAGACGAGATGTAGATCACCCATAGAGGTATAGACTGGAATATTTTCTTCGCGCTCCATCCAGAATTCGTAGCAATAAAGATATCCATATCGCCCATCGAAGGTAAGCTCACTTATGCTGTTCTGTTGATTCGTCCAATGTCGTTCTTGCGCATTACGAATTGGATAGGTAACAGATTGTCTTGGCTGATCAACAGCTCGATATTCTTGTGATAAGGTGAAATCATAACTTCTTTCCATAAACTCCTCTCTGTTAATGTTGGAATAGGTTTAATAGCTTGATTAACCGTTATTTAATAGTTAAGATGTTATTTTACTAAAATTTTAATGAGTGACCAAAGATATATGTAGAAAGGTTTTGGTAACCTGTGAAGAGATGTTTAGATACTGTGAATTTTTATGTATATGGAAATTTTTGATTCACAGGCTCACAGAACCTGTGTGTTCAAAAATGAATCTTTTGTCTTGTTTTTCTACCAAATTAGCCTTGTGATCACAACGCTTTCATGGCCTGAAAGCAAAAGTGACCAAACTGGGCAAGTTTGGTGCTGAGCTAAAACAAAAGATGATAAAGATAATGGAACAGCTTTTTAATGAAATGCAAAAATTAGCTGATCAAGCACTTTATACATTTTCCAATTCGGAAACATTAAAGTTCATGATCGAATCTGCAGAAGAAAAATGTAGTCTATACTACTTATAAAATCTAATTGGTGATCCGGACACCTTTTTTTTTACCAATTTAAACAGATAGAACATGAATTTCATTAACCAAAATTTTAGTCAAAATGCTAAGTCATTAAATATCGAGCCTTCTTTTAGTTGTGTAAACTGGATTAGAGGACTGAAATGCGCTTCTCTTTTTTATCAGTGGGAGCTTGTTAAAAACTATGAATCAGTTTTCAAATTATTAAAAATCTATCAGCATTGGTTTGGCCAGGACCGTCACCAGGCTAACGATTTGTATTTAAAACATCTTATCGATATTTGGCCATTTACTGGTAAAAGCATTCGCATATGGAGCTGTATGCATATCGGACCATATGGAATGATCGCTAGGGTCCTAATTGTACTTGGATTCAAAGTAGCTGTGTTGCTTCGCTCAGATGTCTATGAAGAGCAAGTTGCTATATATAAAAAACAATTTGAACTTTCATTTGGAAAGGATGCTACCGAAAGTGAACTATTATTTATAAAATCGGACGTTGGAAATCCTTTACTAAGGTTAAAGGATGCCATTTCCAAAGGATTTCAAGTAGTTATATTTATTGACGGACACCTTAGTCAAAATGAGCATGGAAAGGGATGGGGTACAGTAAATCTTTATAATTCAGATATAAACCTAAGGGAAGGTATTTTAGCGTTGAGTTATTGGACCCAGACTCCGATTACAAGTTTGTTTTTAACAATTTTCGGTGAGGAAATCAAATTGCGATATGTTAATAATATCGTAGTAAAAAAGAAATTAGATTTTCATAGAATTCTTCAAAATATTTTCGAACCAATACATGATCTCGAAATTGAAGAGCTTATTCAGTGGGAGTTTTTGCCAATTATATTTGATCTTACAACCATACAACAAGGAAATAAAAATATCGGATCTAGTTTATGGTTACCCTTGTATATGCAAAATAAAGAAATGCTTTTTGATATTACGACTGGCCGTTCAGTATGGGTTTCACAAAATGAATATAATATTATATCTAGCAAGTTTAGGAAGTTTTTTTAAGTAGCTAGATTACTTTTTTGAGAAAGAAGTGTTGGTTTCTTTAAACTTTAAATTATTATTTTTGCTAATTTTACATTTATTGAAATTAATATTCGTTCTAGTCACCTAAACTTATAATGATTAAACAAAGTCTTCTTAAACCTTTATCGGGAAGTGTTCATTTCGCATTTTGGGCAATTTATTTTTTTTGGATTTTAGCAGTTAATATTTATAAATATGGTTGGGAACATACTTATGTTATCTTGTTTTTGTGCCCGATAATGTTAATAATTAGTTATTTAAATAGGAGGTGGTTACGTCAGTTGTTATTTAGAAAAGTTCAGATATCGCAAGTCATTGTATTAATAGGTTACTTTTTGGCAACAGTTTTTTTTGTTTATCTGATATTGTACGAATTCCCAACGGAGCTCAGTAAAAGAGTGTTAAAAAACCCTCAAATATTTAAGATTGCAGATTTTGCCATAGATATTGTAACGTTTTATCTAACCTTTGCTCTAAAAGGTGGGGTATTATTGATAATCGAAATTTTATACAATATCACAGTAGGGATATTCATTTTTTTAGGATTAGTTCGCTCAAATAATAGGGAAGCCACAAAAGTAAAGGTCTTTCGTAATTGGATTACACATTTCATGGGTAATTTGACACAGAGTTTCACGCGATTGGTTAGAAAAGTTCCGTCAAACTTTACACATGTAGACTCTTTGCTTAAAATCGAAGGTTATGCTTTGCGACAGTTGAATTTTCGGAATGACATCTTGGGAAATTTGCAAGATGAAATAAAATATCTAAGGTTACTGATGGTTTTATATGATG
This sequence comes from Sphingobacterium sp. UBA3519, assembly GCF_002377215.1. Taxonomy (NCBI): domain Bacteria; kingdom Pseudomonadati; phylum Bacteroidota; class Sphingobacteriia; order Sphingobacteriales; family Sphingobacteriaceae; genus Sphingobacterium; species Sphingobacterium sp. UBA3519. The sequence continues at coordinate 31,862 of NZ_DFPI01000013.1, read as the reverse complement.
AAAAAAATATTAAACTACAATTAGATATTGAGAATATTAACAGACGTATAATACCGATGATGTTAATGAGCTTATATAAAAATATGGTAAAGCATGGAGATTTTAGCCATAGTAATATACTAGCCATTATTTCAGTGTCAACCTTTGACGATAAACTTGAAATTAAATGTAAAAATAAAATTTCGGAAAAGTCTGCATGGATTTATGGCAAAGGGGGAACGGGATTGAAGCAACTTCAAACGTTGCTACGTCTTGAATATGATGAGGCCTTTACTTTTTTGGAAAAAATAAACGATGGAATGTATTATCTAAATATTGAGATAGATTTTAATTATGAAAACGATAAAGAGGGTGTTAAAGCAGGAGAATAGACGTAAAAAAATAAGAGTCGGAATTTTGGATGATGATCCAGAGATGGTAGATGAACTGAAAGAATGTGTTGATCTTACAGTCAATTTTGAATGCGTATTTTCATCGACTAATCCAACAGAAACATTATTGGCACTAAGAACGCTCAAACTTGACGTGTTGTTTTTAGATATAGAAATGCCTGTAATCGGAGGCTTGGATATTTTACCTCAGCTTGAGGATCTAAAGGTGTGTAATCCTGGAATTGCTAATATGCAGGTTGTAGTATGCAGTACCAATGAGGCTGTAGGTGATAAAATGTTCCTCTATGGAGTAACTGATTACTTTTTAAAACCTTTTGAAAGGGATCGTTATTGGAAAGCTATTAAGAACGTGAAAACGAAACTTATGGGAGTTGGGTTAAATGATCTTGATGAAAAAAATAATTGTTTTTTTTACGGTAGACGTGGAAAAGAAAGGCGGCGGTTAGAATATGACGATATACTTTGTATTGAAGCTAAAAATGAGCAGAGTTGGATATGGTTAGATGACAAAACTTTTATTGAGGTTAATGAAGCTTTTGGAGATATTCTTACACGATTACCAAAATCAAAGTTTGCGCAAATTCATCGCAGTTTCGCTGTCTCTCTTGACCAAGTAACTGGCGTTACCTCAACAAATGTGTATTTGTCGGAAATTGAACTTAATAGAGGGGAAAAAGGGAAGTACAAATATTTTGATAAATGGATCGAAGACAACATTATCACTGGCATACTGAATAAATCTGGGGAAATACGACTGAAAGCCAGAAATCATCACGATAGTGATTAAGAAATTATATAATTGATTGAGACTTTTTTTAAGTGAGTTGTTTTGAACAAGACAGGGTATTCTAATTGGTCCACTAGTAAATGGTTGTACAAAATTGAAGAGATATTTTGTACAACGCAATTTTCAAATCATTTAAGTATAACTTTGACAGATTTTTTAGGGTTTCTAAAAGCTAATATGATTTATTTTCTTTCGAGCTTTACAGAAATAATGGGGGCTTCCGCTAAAAAAGCGAAGATAGCCCTTTCACAGTTAATTTTAACCGCTAATAAGATATATGGAAACCTTAAAAATATTACGAAAACCAATGTCCCTATAGAAAGATATAGCTATATAAGAAAGATTTATATCGAAATGCTGTCAATTATAGATTCATTATTAAATGACTGTGAGCGCTTAAATGAAAAATTGCTTAGAGATCTACCCTTAACTAAATACTCTTCTTTTGTAGGAAAGGATCTGTTTAAAAAAGACCTAGCATTATTGAAATCAAAAATACATAACTCATGTATCAATCATGATCTTTCCAAACTTGTTTTAGGAACACTTCGCAATGTAATAGAAAAGAAGGAAATTAAGAGAGGTGAGATCAATTATTTGATGTTGATTTTACAGGAACTTTTAAATATCGAGAATCTTGATACACAAAAGATTGAAAATTTGCTGATTCAATATGACTTTAATTCCCCAAAGTTTTTTAATTACTGTGCTAAAAATTGCCTTTCTCAAACAGCCGAAAATGTAAGCTTACATACCCAAATGGAGGTGCTTATTTCGTTGGAAGACAGATTGAATACTATACCACAAAAGCGCTTCCTGAGGCTTACGGTGGAAGATGAATCTATTAGACAACAGTTAAAAAGTTTTTACAAAGAAAAAAAGGAAAGCCTGAAGGAAAGAATGGAATTGCGGAGAAATGAAATATTAGATTCGAAACTATGGCAGGATAATGAAAAAGCTTTGATAAATCTTTCAGTTCCACAAATGGGGCTTATTATAAGATTATTTATGGAACAGGGGATTATTCCACGTGAGGATGTCGGAAAGACTTTTAGTTATTATGCTAAACATTTCAGGACCCCTCACGCTAGTTTTATTTCTGCCGAAAGCCTACAAAAAAAGTCGACAGACGTAGAATTTGCAACGGCGAAAAAAATGAAAAGTCAGTTAATCGGTATGGTGAACTGGTTGAACGAGCATTATAATACTTCCAACTACAAAGATTCATAATTTCCTTTTTTCAAATTCATCCAATAAACCTGCTCTTTCCAATAGCAAAAGAAGATCAGAATACCATATGTAATTGAAGTTCTTGTCTTTTCGTAATTCTGGTAGATTAACATTCATGATATCTTCTAAGGTATTCATACCTAAAATAGTTGATCGGTCGAGAAAATCCTGTTCAATATTTAGAGAAGATAGGTCAATTTTTGGCGTATTCATAGTTCTAAATTAAAGCAAAATTAGCCATTGCTAACTAATATTGATATCCATTATAAATATAAAAAATCTATGTATATCGCTATTCATTATTGATTAAATTTCCTCATTCTCATATTTTTCATATGAATATCTAAGTAATGAAATTTATGGAAATATGCATTTAATGCCACTCAAGCTTTTTTTTTGAAAGGGGGTGAAAGGGTTCTTTTCACCCCCTTTCACTGTTTATGCCTACCTCATTTTTCTTGCTTTGCAACCAATGGGGCAATAAACCCATGGGAATTATGAAAACAATGGAACTGTTTTTTTTAATGAGGCAAGCAACAGAGGAAGGTGTATCTAGAGCATTATCAATTACTGGCTCTATGCCTAAATCAATTAACAAATCTCAAGCATATAGGCAGTACGGCCGTAGCAACATTGATAGATGGATCCTTGAAGGTATCCTAGTCCCCTTATCGCATCAATCTTCTCAAATTTTATTTGACCCAGAAGAATTGGAATCTATTTCTGATTCAAGCAACCGCATTACCTATCTGCAAGTGGCAGAAAGATAACTCAGCTTGCCGTGAGGCAGCAATTCTTGTTCTTTGACATTTGGGGATGAAGCATTATCCTGATAAAAAAGGAAATTATGTGAAGAGAGAGTTTTTTCATTTGGAAAAAGTCTCTCGAGAGCACATAGGCAGGCAATAGCCCGATCTGTAGAGATTGACGTGAGTAGTCCCGACCATTTAAAATATTAAATTTTGATTGAATAAATACTTTATGTAATAACAATTTTTAATACACTATTCATTACCTAAATGAATATTACCATTACATCTTATCAATTACAGAAACTACTATCTGATGCTTCGGAACTTGGCGCGCTCAAAGCATTAGCAAAAGTTGGGACGATTAAACCATACCTGAAAAAATCAGAAGCTTTTCGGCGTTTTGGACGGAATAACGTAGAACAATGGATCAGTCATGGATTGATTACTCCTCGTAAAGATGGAAATCACTCAGCGGCCTGGCGAATAGACAGAATCGAAATAGAAATCATCTACAAGGCTAAATCCGCGATGAGTTTCTTTTAAAATATCAACGTATTATGACAACAAATAGAATACTATCTGATGTATCATCTTCAAAGCAAGAATTTATCTCCATCAAATCATTATTGAACCATCTAGGATTTAAACCAGTTGTTTCAAATGATAAGGAGAGTTTTTACTCAAATATATTTACTTCCAATAATTTAAAACCAAACAGTTTTAGGTTAGACCATGCATTGGATGTGTGGTTTGATAAATCCATAGGAAAGGGGGGAGGTATACTGGATTTCGCTAAATATTATTGGCCTAATCTCAACCTCGATGGAGTACGAGAAAAATTAAATTCTTTTTCATCTTTCAAGGAATATCATTACATGTTTCCGGTAAACGATAAGAAAAAGAGGAAAAGAAAGCCAATTAAATTGCCTTATTATCAGGTGGCAAGTATACGGAAGCTTGGTCTCACTAATGAAGTGTCCACATTTCTTCAGGATGCCGAATTATGGGAAATTGCAGATTCAAATTTGGTCGAAGTTCATTATTATGTTAAGGACGAAAAAGGTAAACGCAGAGATTTTTGTGCAGCGGGATGGCCGAATGAGAATGGAGGCTGGGAAGTATACGCCAAAAATTTCAAGTCCTGTATCGGACCTAAGGGAATGACATTTTTTGAAGCCTCTACGAGAAATATTGCCATCTTTCAGGAGTTTACCGACTACCTAAAACATAGAGATCAATTGTATTCACTTTACTCTTCGATTTTAGTACTTAACTCTCCTCAATTTGTTTCTGCCGCCATTAAAAGGGCCAGTAAATATGATAACGTTAAATTTTATTTTGATTGGAAACGGGAAGGTTATAAAGAAACTGAAATAGCAGTACAGAGTAGTCTACCTAATTGCATTTTTCTTCCGCTTTAAATCAATCTCTTTAATGACAAATTATATCGACCGAAAAACTGTCGAAGGGTTATCCATTGTGGATTTCCTAGGCCGATTGGGATACTTCCCTGTCAAAAAATCTGGCAGGGAATTTTTTTACCATAGTATGCTCCGGGAAACCGGTAAAAACACACCATCTCTAACAGTATGGGACGAAGGAGGGAAATGGATGGATCATGGTGGCGCCAATCATACTGGAATTCATGGTGGCGGGATTGTACAGCTTGCGATGGCTTATTGGCCGAAACATTCTTATTTTGAAATTTTACAAAAAATCCATCACACTTTTGACAATTTTGAAAAAGCCGAAATTCCAGTCTTTGAGTCAAGTAAGGCCCCCAATAGGGAAACAGAAAATATCCTAGAATTTTCACACAGTCAGAAATTGGGTAGAAATTATGTTCTTTCTAGGTATTTACAGGAACGAGGGGTTAACTCTGTCTCTAACGGGCTTCTATGGGAAGTTTACTATAGCAATAAACTCTATCCCGATACTACGAAGTTATTTTATGCAATAGGTTGGAAGAATGAAAAAGAAAATTGGGAAATATCCAGCCCAAATGGATTTAAAGCTAGTATCGGAAATAAAGATATTTCAATTATACGGGGCAGAACAGATCATCTAGCCATATTTGAAGGCTTTTTTGATTATTTAAGCTGGCTGAGATTAGGTAAAACTGAGTTTCCACCTACCGTTATCGTGCTTAACTCGGTTTCTTTAGTCAAACGTGCTATGGAGCGTATGTGTGAATTCAATAAGATAGATCTTTATCTGGATAATGATGTAGTTGGGAAACAATGTACTTCAACGATAAAAGAGTTTTACCCTTACGCGAATGACCGAGCGAATGTTTATTCCGGTTATAAGGATTACAACGAAATGTTAATGGACTCATTGAAGAATATCCATATCCATAAAAATAGATAATTATCGGTATTTACAAATAATTATATTTCTATATATCCAATTATCTGGATGCCTATTTTTACAGCTATATCGTATTGAGTAAATACAACTTTCTAGACATATCAATATAGAAATATCTATTCCATTAAATGGATATATTGCAATAGATTAATGTTTATTACTCGATATGTATATGGCAATATATACAAATAGCTGGATTTTTCCTTATCTGGCTATTTACGCATTGATCTATGTGTACAACGGAAATCGGATTAAAGAATAACGGAATATCACGAGTATTAGGGATCAGCCATGTTCGGTAATTATTCCGATTATATTCCTAAAACCCTAATTAAAATTTGATCCGCTTGATCCTCTGAAAGGCTTTCGCCGTTGACAAGCCAGCTACATCTTTTCTTGTTTTGTTTTAGGCAAGTTGTGTCTTTGTACGTACAAATTTCGCTCTGCTGACCTTGTACCCACAAAAACGAACTTGCCCTGAATCTTATCACCCTTTTAGGTTGACAAGGACCAGGGAAGGAAAAATGTCGCAACTCCATTTTTCTCTTTTCTAAATCTTGCCCCCTTGTTCTAGGGGCACTTTTCCTAAATCTAATCCAAACACTATGTTAAAAAAACACTGCAGCCTATTCACGGGAATAGGTAAGCAGTAGGAGTTACGGAATGCTAAATTTCTCCAGTTAGCCTATGAGATTTTCAGGGCATTGCGGCAGTCAGTATTTAAAAGAACCGATATATGGGAAGAAACAAACCACTCAAAACTGAAACACAAAAAAATAATAGAGTCTTCCGGTTTGAACTGCGCCTGACGGAAAACGAGAAGGCACAGTTCCTAGCCCTTGAAAAATCGCTTGGTATAAATCGGTCAGAAATTGTAAGGAATAGGGTTTTAAACCGTTCATCCAGGACATTGGTCGATTCTAAAACCATACTCCAGATGCTCGATACACTGGGCTCGGAACTGGGAAGATCAGGAAATAATATCAACCAACTCGCCCGCCACATCAATACATTGAAGCTACAGGGTAAACTGGAACCCGGCGAACTATCCCGATTTCCATCTCTCATAGCTGATTATATTAAATATCAGCGACAGATTGAACAGGAATTCAGAAATCTAATGCGGTTAATCAAAGGGCAGCGATGATTGTTAAAATATTATCCTCCGCTAAAAGTTTTGGCGGTGTTCGCTATAATACAGACAAGATTCAGCAGGATAAAGGTGAACTGGTAAAAGCAGCCAATTTCGGTGCGCTTGGAGCCATGACCAGCTTGCGCCCATCTGATTATATCAACTATCTGGAACTACAGACCAGTGCGAGCAAAAAAATAAAGAACCCACAATTTCATGTTGCGATTTCATGTAAAGGCCGCAGCCATAGTAAAGAAGAATTAACAGAAATTGCGGAGAAGTGGTTAAAAGGAATGGGATATGAAAATCAACCCTATTTGCTGATATTTCACAAGGATACAAAAAATAATCATATTCATATCGTCTCAACACGTGTCGGCAGGGACGGGAAAAAAATCAGCGATAGCTATGAGAAACTTCGTTCCTATGAGGTCCTTAACCGGGTGATGGGAAACGACGAAAAAATAGAAGCTTTGAAATCCATACAAAATACCCTCCAATACAGCTTTTCCACACGGGCACAGTTTATGATGATTTTGGAAAATCAGGGCTACAGCATTACGCTTAACGCTGGAAAGTACCAGGTTTCCAAATTCGGTAAGAATGTTGGTGAAGTATCGCTGGATGTCATTGACAGTAAAATCGGGCAGTTTCAGAAAGACCTTGATAGATTATCCCAAATACGAGCAATTTTCCACCGCTATAAATTGGCACATGATCCATCCGTGAGAAATTTGTATCGGGAAAACCCGGGTGGAGAAAGAACTATTGATGTTGGTTACACTTCCGATCTGGCAGAACTGTTCAAATCAAAATTCGGCATCCAGATCCTTTTTCATGGAAAACCGGGAAAACCTCCTTATGGTTATACTGTAATTGACCATGCGTGTAGGAACATCTATAAAGGTGGCGACCTGATGCCACTTTCAGAATTTATCTCCGCAAATAATAGCGATAAAACGTTGGAACCTGCCAGGTCTGAAGATTCCGCACGATATGGGTTTAATCCGCCAGCTAATAAATCATCTAGTACTGAAAATTCAATCGTTCTCGATGACATACCGGAAAATGGCAGTTTTCCGGTACCTGATTTCCAGATCGACATTCGGGATGACGTCGATGATGAAGCCATTCATGGCAGAAACCGGAGACGTAAAAGAAAATCCCACACCAATACGCGTTAGCAAAAACATTATTGACCAAACTCTAACATTATGCTTGTACTTATTGGAAACCAGAAGGGGGGCTGCGGTAAAAGTACCCTTGTGCTTCTGCTTGCCAATTTTTTGGCAATTGAGAAACGCCAGGCCCTGACCATTCTTGATATGGATTATCAACAATCCCTATTTGCAAAATCGCAGAAAGCTAAAATTTTGGAAAATGACCCGTTTTATGAAATTATTCCCGCCGCACTTGATGACTTCCCATTAATGAAGAAGAGACTTCTAAAATCTCCAAAGGACATCATTTTAATTGATCTTCCCGGAAAAATGGATGATGATGGTCTTCTTCCGATCTTCACTTCCGCCGATCTCATTATCTGCCCATTTGCGTATGACGAATTTTCAGTCGATTCAACAGTGCTATTTTCAATGGTCGTCAAAAAACTGAACAGACGTGCAGAGGTTCTTTTTATCCCCAACAGGATTAAGACAAATGTAAAATACGAAACCAAGGAACAGGTACAGAATGTTCTGCGGAATTTTGGAACAGTCCTTTCGGAAATTTCGGACAGGATAGATTTTCAAAGAGTCTCAACAGTACATACACCCGAAACGATCCGTCCGGTATCTTATCCGGTGCTTTCCCATATCTATGACCATTTTCTTAAAAGTGACTAATGCCCATGAATATTAAAACATTAGCGGATGAACTGAGGGAAACCATTCGGAAAGATAATAATGAAGGGACAGGCAAGACAGTCCCTAAAAAGAAACCTGTCCCAAAAAACGCATTAGATCCTATCGTCGAGGAAATACGTGCCCACAGGCTGGTCGGAAAAGAAAAACTGCTGATCAGGCTCGACGATAAAACCTTATTTCTCCTCAAACAGCTCAAGGTTACCCAGGGAATTGACATGAACAAGATCATTTCCTATTCCCTTCAATACTTCCTCCAAAAACATCCCCAAATTTCAAATCATATCAAAGAAACCCTAAAAAATCTCGAACTATGAACTGGATTCAATTTACACTCTATCTCTCTACGCTTTACCTTGGATACTATGGACTGAACCTTATGTATGATTTTTATCGCAATAATAAATCGGGTAATGAACCTAAAAACGTCAGGCAAGGTGAAATCTCATTTCCTGAATTTCATTCCTCCACGAAGGTGAACCTACCGGATGAAGATATTCTGGACGACAGCTTCGAAAATGCCGGTGCGATCACAAGTGGCCCGATAGAAAGTTCTGGTGGCGTATCCATCAAGGAATTGTTCTCCCTTGCTCAAAATGACCTGATCGAATTCACAAAGGCAATTGCTTATTAATCAATAATGAACAAAAAGAAAACGATATGGACGGCAATTGCCGTCTTTTTTTTTGTCCACAACCTTGTCGCCCAGCCGGGCCTGTCCGAATTCAGGCAGGTCAGCTCCGAGATCAGGGGCTGGTATTTTAATTTTTCAGACTTCGCCCTGGTCCTTGGGGCTATCTGTGGACTGATAGGAGGGGTTCGGATCTTCTACAACTGGCAGAGCGGAAAAGATCATCATATTGATGCCCAGGTCATGGCCTGGTTTCTCTCCTGTCTTTTTCTTTCCCTACTGAGTGTATCCCTAAAAGCACTCTATGGAATCAGCTAAAACGCCAATCTTTTTTTCCATTCACTTTTTTAATTCCTATTTCTTATGAGAGTAAAAGCAAGCAAGTTACTTGTTTTGGCCGCAATCTACCTTTTTGCGGAACGTTCCTTCGCCCAAGGAGGAACAGTTGGTATTGACGCCGCCACATCGTCGTTAAATACCTATGTCGATCCCATATCGACATTGATACTGAGTATCGGTGCTGTCGTCGGGCTGATAGGGGGAATCAGGGTCTATATCAAATGGAACAGCGGTGACCAGGATATCTCGAAAGAACTGATGTCGTGGGGCGGTTCCTGTCTATTTCTCATTCTGGTCAGTGTGGTCATCAAGGCATTTTTTGGCGTATGATCCAGAAAAACTATCAATTTTATAAGGGGCTCCAAAAGCCCCTTATTTACAGGGGTTTTAAAGGGAAATTTATCTATTACGCTGTCATATCCATCATGGGCGGCATGCTTTGCGGAGGTCTTATTGGTGCATTTACCAACATGATACTTGGCTGTCTGGGCATCCTCGTATTCATGACCCTGGGAATGGTGTATACGATCAGTAAGCAGAAAAAGGGGCTATTCGACAAAACCCGTCACAACGGAATTATTATCCATCCTTCCAAAACACTGTTCAGAAATGAAAAAGCAAAGTAAGCATGCCTTTAATCTACCTTTTGCGGGCATTGATGAATTTATGGGCTTCCCGATCCTCTTTGGGGATAAGGGGGACTATTCAATTATCCTTGGTATTACCAATCCGGTCATCCAGTATGATGCCGATGAAACCAAGTATTCCGTCTATCACCATGCACTCTCCAGTGTGGTCAAACTTTTGGGGGAAGGACATATAATCCAAAAGCAGGACGTATTTATCCGTAGAAAGTATCGACCAGTTCCATCGGAAGTGTTTTTGGAACAAAAATATCAGGAACATTTTAGCGGTCGGGAATTTACCGAAATCAGAAGCTACATCACCTTTACCAAACAGGTAAAGAAAGGCACATTCTATACTTTCGATGAGAAGATGCTCCATAAGTTTATAAGGGATCTTGGTAAAGTAATTGAGGTATTGAATGCTGCGGGGCTTCATCCAAGGGTTCTTGGAAAAGCAGAAATCAATCGTCTTTTTTACAGGATACTTTCATTTGATTTTAAGGGTACGGAAACAGTATTGGATAATTATCAGTGTCAGGACAATCAGATAAATCTGGGGAAAAGATCCATCAGATGCATTAGTCTCATAGATACGGATATTGTTGAATTGCCGGATACGATCAGTGCGTATGCGATACGGAATGAAACAAACGGCTTGATGAATTTTCCTGTTGACAATTTATTTTTTCTGCACAGGGTGCCAGATTATAAGGTCATGATCTATAATCAGGTGATTGAAATTCCAGCTCAGCAGTTTACACTGAACAAACTGGAACTTAAAAGGAAGAGGCATTCCAATATGCCCGATCCGGCCAATCAGCTCTATGTTGAAGATATTGATAATTTATTGGCCGATGTGGCGAAAGACAATCAGTTGCTCGTTAATACACACTTTTCCATTTTGATCGGCTGCGATTCTGAACTGCTGGAAAGGACATCGAATTTTATTGAATCGTCCCTATTTCAGCAGGGGATTATTCCCAGCAGAAATGCTTACAACCAGTTCGAATTATTCAGGTCTTCATTACCCGGCAATGCCGTGGAACTACAGGTTTATGACTTGTTTTTGACTCCGGTAGATGCGACGCTCTGTTATTTCTTTAAGGAATCACTGCCCTGCGATGAAAAAACGGATTTTCTGATCCGGTTTACGGACCGACAGGGGATACCACTTGCATTTGATCCTGCTGACCTGAGTACAAACCGTATTTCCAACCGTTCGAAATTTGCGCTGGGGCCTAGTGGTACCGGAAAATCTTTCTTCATGAATGCGCTTCTGGAACAGTATTATAGGTATAACATGGATATTGTCATCGTCGATACCGGCGATTCCTATCAGGGGCTCTGTACTTTTCTAGGAGGAACTTACCTTACCTATACTGAGGAAAACCCGATATCCATGAATCCTTTTGCCCTGACTCAGGAAGAGTTTAACCTAGAAAAAAAGGATTTCTTAAAAACTCTGGTAGCGCTGCTCTGGAAGGGAGCCGACGGAAAACTGTCCCAGGTAGAGGATACACTTTTATCAAACGTTATATCCTCCTATTATTACGAATATTTTTACCTCGATCCCGGTCCGCAAAACCCCCATCGTCCTGACGAATTAAATTTCGACTCTTTTTATGTGTATTCCGTTGACAAGATCAAGGATATAATGGACGATGAATTCTTAAAGTTTGATCTGGATGAATACAGGTATGTATTGAAGAAATTCTTTTCCGGACAGGAATTTGGTACCGTTCTCAATAAAAGCGCTGATTCCTCTCTTTTTGAAGAGAGGTTTGTGGTGTTCGAAATCGACAATCTGAAAGAGAACAAGACCCTTTTTCCAATCGTTACGCTGGTCATTATGGATCTATTCCTACAGAAAATGAGACATCGGACATTCCAGCGTAAAGCCCTGGTGATCGAAGAAGCATGGAAGGCCATTGCAAGCCCATTAATGGCGGGTTACATTGTTTACCTGTATAAAACGGTAAGAAAATTTTATGGTGAAATCGTGGTCGTTACGCAAGAATTAGGCGATATTTTGGGCAATCCAATAGTCAAAGACAGTATTTTGGCAAATTCGGATACAATTTGTTTACTCGACCAGTCTAAATTCCAGTCCAATTATGATGAAATAGCAAAACTGCTGTCCATTACCGATGTAGAAAGACGCAAGATCTTTACCATAAACAAATTACAGAATAAAGAGGACAGGTCACGTTTTAAAGAAGTCTACATCCGAAGGGGGACAGTAGGGGAAGTGTATGGCGTGGAGGTATCCTTATTTCAGTATCTCGCGTTTACCACCGAAAAACCCGAAAAAAGTGCCGTAAAAATCTATGCGGACCATTTTGGAAATTACAAAGATGGCCTTACCGCATTCGTCAAAGATCTGGAATATTCTGGCAAAGCCCTGAACGATTTTGTTGGGGAAGTTAACAGAAAGGGAATTCAAACTTTAAATCTTATGGCCAATGATTAGAATAATTATGATTTTGCTGATCTTATTGCCAAGCTTGTCTGTAAAAGCACAGATCTATACCGATCCGGCAGTCGCAGCGGCAACGGGAGCACATGCCTCGATGATGAATAGGCAATTGGATCATGTCAACGATAACCTGACACTGATCCAGCGGGGTCAGCTTGCTGTTACCGGACAGTTACAGATCGTCAATGATCTACAGGATAAAATTTATAAAGGACTCTCCGAGGTCTCTTCTGTGGTCAGATCACTGCTGAGCATAAAAGAGATTGCTGGAATTACCGTCGATATTATTGAGGATGTCGAAAAAGCAATGGTACTTGCAAAGGGGAATCCTGTGCTTTTACTTTTTGCCGAAGCCGGTGCAAGGGAATTTAAGAACAGGGCGACAAACCTTGCAACGGAGGTAGGGGCTTTTGTGCTCAAAGATGGAAAGGAGAATCTGATGGACTCCGGTGAACGGGCAAAATTACTCAACCGGATACAAACAGAATTGACCATTCTCAGAGGCGTTGCGTATGGAATGCACCGAAATATGTATTGGGCCAAACAGCGTGGAATCCTCAATTCCTTAAATCCCTATGCTAGATTTATCAATATAGATAAACAGATCGCGGATGATGTTATCAGAAATTCTAGACTCGTAAAGAAGTAATGCAATGAAATGGAGAATTATCTTTTGTTTCTGTATTCTTTGCTTATCCAAAACTGCAAGTTGCCAGCTGAATGTACAACTTTTGCACCAGCTGGTAGGTCACAGCAAAGATGAGTATGAACGACAGAAAGAGGCCCGTGACCGCCAGGGAGTGGCTACGGCAAATGAGCAGGTAAATACTTCGGGTACCACGAAGCTCAAAAAGCGGTACCGGGAGATCCAGAACAGGTTCAGTATCCTGCATACGGCATTACAGGGACTGAGTATGGGAATCGAATCCGGACCGATCATTGAACGGATTATTGCTCATCAGGACAGAATAATAAGTATCGCATCTGACCATCCTGAATTTATTCCACTAGCCTTAAATAGCGAAAAGGAAATCGTAGATAGGTCAGTTCAATTGGGAAGATATATTGCCGGCCTGTTTTTGACAATCGGGGATCTCAACCAGATGAAAACCAGTGATCGCCGTTTGCTTTATGCGCATATACTGACTGAACTCCGACAGATCGAAGGAGCATCCAGGGCACTGACATCTACCCTTTATTACTCCACAAGGAAGAAAATACTGGATGGTCTTAATCCCTTTAAGGAATATATAAACACCGACAGGAGAATTGTGGAAAATATATTAAGAAAATTAGAAAAGAAACCATGAAGTATTATCTCATAACACTGATTATTTTCTGTTTTGATTTTTTGTATGGGCAAGGTTATGTGACAATAATTTCAGATACCAAACATCTGGCAATCGTAAATGAAAACGGTGCGGTCAGACTGGCTTCCGAATCAGCGCATAACAGTATGCTAAAGCAGATCAATCAAAATGTTGAAGACATCAATCTCAACCTGTCTTCCCTGGTAATCGTTCAGCAGGTGATCCATAGATCCCTAACGGAAGTAAACAATGCTTTGAAGTCCGGTAGATCTGTGTTACAGGTTTCTTCTCTGACCGCTGAAATTATTAAACAGTCCAATAGCCTTATCGAGATTTCAAAAGAAGAACCCTGGCTGCTTTTAGTAGCGGAAGGAACAGCTAGGCAACTAAAAGAAAGGGGAATAAATCTTGCTACGGAAGTTTCTGATTTTATTCTCAGGGAAGGCAAAAATGTCTTAATGGATTATGAAAAGCGGGATTTTCTTTTGCGGAAGATCATTATCGAATTAAAGGTGATGCGCGCGCTTCTTTTCAGTATGGAACGTTCGGTTTATTGGACAAAAATAAATGGATTACTAAAAACGGTGAATCCTTTTAAAAATTTCGTCAATAAGGACATCCAAAAAGCAAACGAGATATTAAGGAACTATGGCGCAGTAAAACATTGAATTATGTGGAGAATATTAGCTATTGTTATTTTTCTGCTTGGATCTAAACCTGTCATTGGCCAGCGGATCAAGCGTCAGACCGATAAACATATTGTCAATCAGCAGGAGCGCATGGTGCATAAACAGTGGGACCGAAAGAAATTTACCCCGACTTCTGGATTTCTCGGACTGAATTATCAGTATTGGCTCACCTGGGGCCTTCATCCAAGTTATCCCAAGCTGGACAGGCGCCCCCTTTCAGGCTCAGGGCCCCAGACCATGCGAATGGGTCTGGTGATGGCTATGCAGCAGACCAATGATTCCTATAAAATGCAGTCCGATACTATCCGAAATACTGCTATCAAGGAACTTACCAATTATTCAGGGGCTGTGAGTGCCGCAGATCCACTTTGGATGCTATACTATAAACATGAGTTCGCCCCCCTAGAAAAGGATGAATCCCTAATCCTTCAGGGGATCAGTTCAGAGGTAAAAGAATATCTGATAAATAAAGGTACTTATGAATGGTATACCAGTGAAAGATCGGGCCTCATAGAACGTCTGGAAATCCTGAAAACAGCAGATCTTGAAAGGGGCAGCAGGATCTTGGGCTATCATCGCCTATTGTCGGAATATAGGGTTCTTGAATCGGGGTGGGAATCCAAGAAAAGCAACGCCCTGAAATTTCTATCACTATCAAGTGACCTGTCTTCCATTAAGGAGATAGATCCGGTCATGCCGCTCCCACATACTGGAAAATCTGATATTGAAATTGCGGACAAAATCCTAAATAAGAGCAGATGATAAATTAATTTTTTATGACATATACATTTTTTTTACAGGCATCTCCAGTGGGGGTGCCTGATTCATTTAAGGATACTTTCACTTTCCTACAGGGAAATGGGGTATACGAGGAAGGGGTAATGCACTTCCTGAAAGGGATGAAAGATACGATATGGACCCATTACGATACTTTTATTACGGATGCACAGGCGCTAGCGGCAATTTTTATGCTCATATTTTTTGCCATTAAGAGCTATGAAATGATGTCCGGCGATAAAAAAATGGAGATTATGCCCTTGCTCAGGCCATTTGGACTGGTCATGGTCATTATCTGGTGGGGAGCTTTCACAAGGGTGATCGCTTATCCTACGGATATTGTAGCTGCCAAAACGGAAAGCCTTTTTGATAGCGGACAGACCGAAGTCAATAGCCTTCGGCTCCAACGCGCAAAACTCATGTATGACATAGCCAATTCCCTGACCCAGATCCAGGCGGAAACCGAAGTCGCAAAAAACGAGGCGGATACATGGTACGGAAAGGCTTGGGATGCGGTCACCTCAACCGTGAAAGATGGATTTACTTCCGTATGGAACAATGTCGTGGAGCTAAGAAACAGGATGCAGATCAATTTGCAGCTATGGATGACCTATACACTGGAAACTTTGGCAGTCTGGGTACTTCGGATCTGTGTTTATATCATATTCATGATCCAGATACTCTATTCGACCATTCTGATCATTTTAGGCCCATTCTCCGTTGCGGTAAGTATTCTTCCCGCTTTCAGGGATTCCTTCGGAACCTGGATCGCACGGTTCGTGTCGGTCAATCTCTACTCTGGGATTGCCTATCTGGTGATGCATATAACCAGTCTTTTTCAGCAGTATGCTCTAGAAGCTGAGATCACCCGTTATCAGGAATTATTATCGACTTCTGGCGATAGGCTCGAAAAACTTGGCTGGCTTGCCGGAAATGGAATAATGTCATTTGGGATCGTCATCGTAACCTTCCTGATCGGTGGGCTGACAATGCTCACGGTGCCAAGTATAAGTACATGGATCGTATCCACTTCTGGAATCACTTCAGCCGCGGGTACAATGGGCCGTGGGGCATCCGGTATGGCAAGAACAGCTAGAAGGGTGATCGCAAAATTCTAAACTTAAATAAAGAACATGATTATCAAAAATATAGAATCAAAGATTCGTCTGGCAACCCTTATTGCCGTCGGGAGTTTAATAACGGCCTTTCTGTTGGTGTCCATAGTTTCTTTCTTTGCCTTTAAACAGGTGGAAAGTGCAAGAAAGTCAGTATATGTACTGGATATAAATAATGTGCCATTGGCCGCGCAGCAGACCAGTGTTGAAATGAACCGTTCAGCCGAGTACCGAACGCATATAAATTTATTCCATAGTCTTTTTTTTACTCTGACACCGGACGAGAAGTTTATAGAATACCAGATGAAGCGAGCGATGTATCTGATTGATGAATCAGGTGCTTTACAATACAATAACCTCCGTGAGAAAGGATTTTTTAATTCCATCTTGTCTTCCAGTGCGGTACTTACGATCCAGACGGATTCAATCCACCTTGAAGGAAACTATTTTCGCTTTTATGGTAAACAGACCATAGACCGACGGAGCTCAACCGTCGTTCGTAGTCTCATTACAGAAGGATATTTAAGGGACCTTAAAATCAGGACAGACAACAACGCGCATGCAGTTCTGATAACGAGATGGAAAACATTGGAAAATAAAGACCTCAGTTATGTTCAAAAAAATAACCTCTAATAAATCCGAAAGCAGTGTCTGGAAAGAGATCGGCAATGAATTTTCCAGGTATACTGTCCATCTTAGAAAATGTGTAAGGTCAAAATTGAGTACATATCCCAAACAGGTTTTCATGTTCATGGTGTTATGTATCCTGATTTCAATCTGCTGTTTTTTTATGCTGCCAAGGCAAAAGGAAGCAAAAATGGTGAAGAATCCGAAACTCTCTGCACCTATTGCGGATGGAATGGGAAATATATTTGGTTCAATCTCCGATCTAAAAGAAGTACTTGAACTTCAGGCTGTCCTAGAAGGGCTTTCAAAAAAAGATAACCTGGATAAACAGGATAGTATGATCCTTATCCAGATAAAGGATAGGCTTTTGTCGCTGGAAAACCATAATGCGAAGGATTCGATATCCAAAGATTGATCCAGCATTTTTTCCCTAAACCTGCTTAGTATTTCTCAATTCTAAATCAAATTATATTATGAAATTAGACCTAAAAAGGCCCAAATATATCATACCGATTATCGTCCTGCCTTTTATCTGTATTTTCTTTTACGTTTACCAATCCGCATTTTCAAAAGAGCGTGCTGTAAAAGATAATGGGCCCCAGCTAAAAGAACAGATTTCGGAAGTCTCCCCAGAGGTGAAAAATAAAGCTTTAACCGATAAGCTTAACGCTTACCGGGAAATGTACCGTCGAGGGGACGGCTATACCGCGGTGAATCAATTGCAGGAAGACAAAGTAGATGGATTCCGTTTTGATGAAATGTACAATGATAAAGAAAAACGCAAGTTAGATTCCATAAGGGATAAGCTTAAACAGGAATCACTAATTTCAGTTAATGCTCCAAGGGCTGTGCATGGAAATGAAGACCTGGACCGTGTCCTGAGTTCCCTTGTTCCTAAATCCAATCCAGAATCTAGAAAAGAACCAAAAAGGACAGAAGAAGATCCGATGCTTCTATTCCGCCGGCAGATGGAATTTGCCGATAGTCTGGCAAAGGCAAATGATCCGGAAGAAAGGGCAGCGAGAGAGGAGAGGCAGCGGATCGAAATGGCGAAAAAAGAAGAAGCGGATCTACCATTGCTTAATGTCAGAAAGGCCGACGATACCGAATCCGTTTTCAATACGGTTAGAGACAATCCGAACGATTCTTTTATTCAGGCCATAATTGACGAGAATATGACCGGATATGTGGATTCCAGGTTGCGGATCAGGCTCATGGATAATTTATTGGTGGGAAGCAATCTGATTCAAAAAGGCACCTATTTATACGCAAAGATTAGTGGATTTACCGGCCAGCGTGTCCTTTTGAGCATTACTTCAATTATGCAGGGAGGTAAGATCCTGCCCGTAAAACTTGATCTGTATGATAATGATGGTCTTCAGGGCCTTTATGTGCCCGCATCCGCTTTCAGGGAGTTCAGCAAAGAGCTTGGCGCAAATTCTTCTCAGGGAATTTCAATACAGGGGGGAGAAAACCAGAACCAGATCATTATGGGCGTGATCCAAAGGATGTTTCAGTCGACTACTACAGCAGTTTCCAGGTATATCCGGAAAAACAGGGCGAAAATCAAATATAATACGCTGGTCTATCTGATAGACCCACAAGCACTTCGTGAAAATCAAAAACAATACAAATAATCATTCATCATTTTCAATTATGAGAAATCTATTTCTGTTTTTATCGGCGATATTTTTGCTCGCCGCAACCCCGACAATGGCACAGTCAGGTGGAGACCATTTACTTAGCGACCTTAAATCTATCAGGATTTCCAAGGGAAACACAGTTCACATCCTTTCACCGGAACCGATCAAATATGTGGATATCTCTTCCAAAAGAGTAGTGGCAGATTTGCCTATAGATAATTTGCTCCGGCTTAAAATTGTTTCAGACAGCATGAATCTAGATGATTCGGGGACAGAACTCGGCAGCATTACAGTGGTCGGAGAAAATTTCATGACACAGTTCCGGGCCTTGAAAACTGGTCAGGATATTGAAGCACAGTCGCCGGTTCTTTATGAAATAAATCCTTTATCTACGGTTCCGCTGGAGCCTTCGGAAAATAACCTGAGCAGGAGCCAGATGAGGTCCTTATCCTATACTCTTTTAACCCAATCCGGTAACCGCCCAAAGAGGAAGGAAGAGAAG
This sequence comes from Sphingobacterium sp. UBA3519, assembly GCF_002377215.1. Lineage (NCBI taxonomy): Bacteria > Pseudomonadati > Bacteroidota > Sphingobacteriia > Sphingobacteriales > Sphingobacteriaceae > Sphingobacterium > Sphingobacterium sp. UBA3519. The sequence goes on along the minus strand of NZ_DFPI01000013.1, from coordinate 12,605 downwards.
TTTGGAATAGGGATCTATCTGAACGGTATCAGAACGATCGGTGATTTCATTTTTCTGGATCTTTCATTTGTCAATAATACGAACCTTTCATTTAGGCCAGATCAGCTACGTTTTTTTGTGGAAGATAAAAGAATCACCAAGGCAACAAATGTCCAGTCGGTTGAGATAGAACCCATCTGGCAATTTCAGCCATTCGACCTCCTAAAGAAAAAGAACCGGAATATTTATGTTCTTAAAAAAGTAACATTTCCGGGCAATAAAATATTGCGGGTAAGTCTCACTGAAAAACAGTTGTCAGGCAGGGCAATTGACCTGAAAATCAAATACCAGGATATCCTGAATGCCGATTCTCTATAATCAATAAAAAAATGGAAGAAACAAAAGAACAACAGGGCCTTTATAGATTCTTCCAGTTCGCCATTTATCTTTCCATTTTTCTGGAGTTCTATCTCTTTCTTTATGTTGAGAAATCCCTTGAATATGGGATTCTAAACAAAACAAATTTACTTTTTGCAACCAAGCTGGCAAGGATGCCTTTTTATTCGGGACTGCTGGCCAGTAAGCTATTTACTGTTTTTTTGGTCATACTGGTTTCTATCGGTACCCTGAGTAAAAAGAAGAAAGATCTAAATCCCAAGAACCATATTGTTTATCCCCTCACGCTTGGATTCTTAATAATTGGGCTCGCTGTATGGCTGCACGGTCAAAAAGGGAAACCGGTTCTATACGGGCTGAATTATTATGATCTTGGTTATGTATTCAGCTCTTTTCTGGGGATTGTCCTGATCCATGTTGCATTAGACAACATTTCAAAGATTATCAGCTCTAGATTAGGGAAAGATAAATGGAATATCGAGGAAGAATCCTTTATGCAGCCCACCCAGGCGAAAATCACGCCATATTCTGTCAATATCCCTATGTTGTTTTATTATAAGGGAAAGGTTAATCAAGGCTATATTCCACTGGAAAACTTATTTAGGGGCTGTTTGGTCTGCGGAGTTCCGGGAAGCGGTAAAAGTTTTGGGGTCATTATGCCAATTCTGCGTCAAATGATAGCAAATTCATTTACCATGTGCATTTATGATCTAAAGTATCCTGATCTTGGGAAGATTGCTTACTATCATTACCTGCTGGCGAAACAGGATGGAAAAATGCCGGATTATGAATTCCATGTCATTAACCTAAATGATCCATCTAGAAGCCGCCGGGCAAATCCATTTAAACCGGAATATTTGCAGACCCTCGCAGATGCAAATGAAACTGCCGAAGCATTGGTAGAGGCCCTTAAAAAGGGTGATAAAAGTGGAGGAAGCGACCAGTTTTTTACCCAATCTGCCGTGAACTTCTTAACCGCCTGTATCTACTTCTTTTGTAAGTATGAAAATGGATGCTATTCAACCTTGCCACATGTTCTGGCATTTTTGAACATGTCCTACGAAGATGTTTTTGACACACTCTTTAGCAACGAAGAACTTAATTCGCTCTTGTCTCCTTTTATGACAGCTTATAAGGCGCGTGCTTTTGAGCAGCTGGAGGGACAGGTAGGAACGCTAAAAATCTTTATCAGCAGGCTAGCGACAAAAGAAACGTTCTGGGTTTTTGGAGGAGATGACTTTGAACTACAGGTCAGTAATCCCAAACATCCCGGAATACTGATCTTGGCTAATGATCCCGCTACCCAGAGCATCAATTCCGCATGTTTATCGGTTGTCGTGAACCGTGTTACAAAATTGGTGAATTCCAAAGGAAACCTTCCTGTTGGAATAGTCGTTGATGAAGCTCCAAGTTTATATTTATACCGTATAGAACAGGTCCTTAGTCAGGCTCGAAGTAATCTTGTGGCGACAGTCCTGGGTATCCAGAGCTTACAACAATTTCAGCAGCAGTATGGCAAAGAAACTTCCGCAACGATTACTTCGGTAGTGGGAAATGTTCTATCAGGAAGCGTGCAGAACAAAGATACGCTTGAGTGGTTGGAAAGGATCTTTGGAAAAGTAAAACAGCAGAGCGAAAGCCTTAGTATCGACAGGAATAAAACTTCTATATCCCTGTCAGAAAAACTCGAACCCCTTATCCCCGCCGGTAAAATCGCAGCACTGCCTGCTGGTCAGATGGTAGGACTTGTCGCTTCTGATGCCGTAGAGAAATTCACCGGAAAATTTAGGACCTCAGCCGTTAACTGCCGAATAAATATTGATGTTGGAGCGATAAAACAGGAAGAGCAGCATTATAGAGAATTACCCATATTCTATGATTTTGGAGAGAAAAAAGAACAGATACTGCTGGCAAATTTCAAAAAGATCAAAGAGGAAGTTAATTCAGTTGTTGAAGCAGTTACCGGATTTCGGTATACCGAGCCTACCGAAAAAGAATCCTTAGCGGATAAGTACAAAAATTCATCGGAATAATTTTCAGAACACTGATTTAATTTCATTATGTATAATATTCGTTGCCCTGTTTATTGTAGTCCAATAATCTGGGTATTTCTATTGCTTTTTATTTCCTTAAATACCGTTGGGCAATCCCTAGATTTTAGTCTCCCGCTTGAAAAAATGCGGGTTACGTCGCCTTACGGTTTTAGGGTACATCCGATAAAATTTAAACCTATTCATCATAACGGTGTAGATCTTGCCGCCAGAGATTCACCCATCTTTAATATAATTTCAGGAAAAGTGGTGAATGCCGCGGAAAGTCCTACGCTGGGTAAATTTCTGGTAATAGAATCAGGTGATGAAATCCAGGTTATATACGGACATCTATCTCGACTATTGGTCCAAAAAGGCGAATGTTTACCGCCCGGTCATCTACTTGGTGTAAGCGGTAGAACAGGTCTGGCGACCGGAGAGCATCTCCATCTCTCAGTCAAAATCCGGGGTCAATTTATTGACCCCATTCTTTTTCTTAAAAAACTCAATGAACTCAGCTTAAATCCTTTAAACGAGCAAAAAAATGAATAAATCTTTTGAAAGCCTTAATGAGAAACTTAGAATTCTGAAAGAAGGCGAAGAAATTGGGCTAACGCCCGAAGAGGCAGTCATATACGGAATATCTTATGGTGACGAATTTCCTTTTGACGAGGAAAATAACGAGGAAGGGGAGGAGGATGAACAATAAGGTAAAATCGCTACACGAGCAGGTTGCCGCGGCCCTCATAGAAAAATTGGAAAAAGGAACAGCTCCTTGGCAGAAACCTTGGAATTCCGTCTCAACCGATTTCAGTCTTCCTTATAACGCAATTACCGGAAATAGATATAAAGGAATCAATATCTTTTCATTGCTGAATTCAGGCAGGGAAGACCCCCGATGGCTGACTTTCAAGCAAGCGGATTCCAAAGGCTGGCAAATAAATAAGGGTGAAAAGGGTACGCTTGTTCAATTTGTCAAAACCCATGATCTTATCCCGAAATTAGATGAAAACGGGAAAAAAGTCCTTGATGAAAATGGCAAAAGCATAAAAGTACGGACGCCTTTGGAACGTGCCATTGTCACAGCGGCTTGGGTCTTTAACGCTGAGCAGGTCAGTGGAATTCCTAAATTAGAATTAAAACCCCAATTGAAATCTGATTGGGACCCAATAGTCCGTGCGGAAGATCTGGTTCTCCTTTCCGGTGCGGTGGTCAATCACAGAAAAGGAGATGAGGCGTATTATAGCCTCCGTTCTGACAGTATAACGATGCCGTTAAAAGAACAGTTTGCCACTCCAGACCGCTATTATGCTTCCCTTCTTCATGAGCTTGGGCATTGGACTGGCCATCAGGATAGGCTCAACAGGTCCCTGTTTAATAGGTTTGGAAGTGAAGGGTATGCACGGGAAGAATTAAGGGCTGAGATTGCCTCTATGCTGATCGGTGATGAGTTTAAGATCGGTCATGATCCTGGCCAGCATGCTGCTTATGTAAAAGGGTGGATCGAAATGTTAAAAAATAATCCTTATGAAATCCATGCGGCGGCAACGGACGCGGAAAGGATATTTTCTTATCTGCTGGATTTTGAGCGTAAACGTGAACTTAACCAGCAAACCACTAATAAAAGCTCGCAAAAAAATGAATCCAAACTCTTTATTGGCGATATCATTACGTACAAGGATTCGGTTTATAAAGTAACCAGTCAACTGAAAAGAGGAAGGCTTCAGATGGAAGTAGAGGACTCCGGAAAGAAATTTGTACTCTCAAAAAACGACAGACTCTACCAATCGTTGCTAGATGTCAAAAACGGCAATGATATAAAAACTCCAGCAATTTCTAATAGTAACGAAGAAGTCCAAAAGGCTTCTTATGGTTTAAAACGTTAATCCTATAACTCGATAATAATATGAATCAATTTAAAGACAACGAACTTCCCCTTGGTGAACTTGAAAAATTGGGCCTCTACATTCAGGGACGGATACTTCTCTCCAGGGACAACATCAATGCACTTCTTACAGGTAGAAGAACTGAAATGACAAATTTTAAAGACCTTAAATTTGATGGGCTTTCTATTCCCGAACTCGATGCGAAACTATCTTTAAAGAAAAATGACGACGGAAGTGTGAGCCTGAATGTGCATCCAATATATAAGGTGGCTAAAGCACATGAGCTTCTGGATGAAAATGAAAGCCAGAAACTTCAAAATGGTGAGATTGACAATATTGCCAAAGAGCAAGAAGTACAAAAGGGTAAGGTCAGGAAAATAATCATCGAATATGATGAACAGACCAAAGAATTTATTTCCTATGATCCTGAAAAAGTAAATGTTCCATTAGCTGTAAACTCAGAGACGCTTACCGAAGAGCAAAAGAAAAAATTTAAAAATGGTCAGATTGTGAAATTATCCGATGGTACCAGGTTTCAGCATACGGCGCTTAACCCCCAGGGATTAAAATCGGATAATAAAAGACTAGCACTTTCGGTCCTGTTTGATGCAGGCATCTCTTACCTTGTATATAGAGGGATTCAGGCCCTGAAAAACCGTGCTGCCAAATTCCAATCCGAAGGTTATACTAATGGGTATAATCAGGCCATTGCAGATATGAAACAAAAAGGAAATGTAGTCGATTCTAATGTCACCATCCAGCAATTAATAAATAAACATATCCCAAATCAAGAATCTAGAGGATATGGACGCTCATCGTCCCGTTAATGAATGTAGATAAGTTGGATCAGGATGTGATCCGATTCTTTGAACCCTTTTTTGAAAGATCTCCTGCCGGTTTTGAGTTCAGCTATAGATATCTTTCAGATCAGCAAAAGGAAGTTTGGACTAACAACGTGTGTGTTAAAGAGGTAGCTAGTGGTATATGGAAAGCTTATAATCATTTTCCATCTTCGGTAACTGATTTATTTATAGCTCCAGCTTGTCTAGATATTTTATGTTTTACACATTTTTTTCCACAATATGTTGATAACTCGTTGTCTGTTGCCTTTGCTTCGATGGGTTATCTCCCATGCAAAGTAAATTTTAGGGAACTCATTTGTGAGTTCCCTAATGCGAAAATCCATCTGATAGCTGAAAATAGCTTGATTGGGAAAATCTTTGACTGCAAGATTGCTCTTTGGAACCGTAGTATTGACTCAAAATTTTGGATCAATGGTGATTTAATAGAAATAGAATTTGGCTCGCAAAGTCTTGTATTACCGATTGAGAGGTTTTCCCTAAACTACTTTGAGGTGATTTCTGGTAAACGGTTCGCCATCCGAACTCATAAACCGGTTAAGGGATTCTTGAATTTCCCTCATTTATTTACTGCTTTATAGTCTTCAGTGCCAATAAGGCTGATTGTTATCCGTCTAGAACTTGTGGATTTAACCACATTTAGAATTATATTTTATGAATATTGAACTTAAAAATATAAAACACTCTCCTTCATTAAGCGAAGAGACAGAGGCGTTCACAGCTTCTTTATATATAAATGGTAAACATGTTGGTTATGCCAAAAATGCAGGACATGGTGGTTCAACTGACTATTATCATAAAGATGCTAAAGGAAAAGAACTTATAAAGCAGGCCGAAGACCACGCAAAATCTTTTAAAAAACCAGATGATCCTTTTATTAATATGGCTTTAGAAGAGAAATTAAATGATCTACTTTATGATCATTTACAGAAAAAGGAACTCGAAAAATTCAATAAGAAACTTGCTAAAATAACCGACAATGGAATTGCCTATGGTATTCCAAATGATTCGTATTCTTATTTTACTTTCAATCACTCGATGGAAAAATTCCTAAATAATATTAAAGGGATCGAACATATCAAGAATTTGATAAGGGATAAAATTATTCCAAAGCTAGGGTCCGATAAAATTATTTTAAATACAAATATTCCTGAAACACTCCTTTTGGAATCTGGTCTCAAAAAAGGCCAGTATGCCCAACCTAAAAGCAATATTGTAACTCAAGCCAATTTGGATTCACAGAATGAGCAAATTAAAAGAAGGAGGTAGTATGTTAAAATAGGGAGAACCCTAACCTGTTTTCTAATCAGAAAATCCGCTTTTTTATTCTGTAGTCCCACCTATGTTCGAATTAGGTGTAGAATTTGATACCATTCAGAAATTCAATGATCAATTAATTCATAACATTTTGATCGTCTGGATATTGTGCTGAGAGATTAGGAAATCGTCTTAGAATCGAATTGCATCTATACCTGAAATATCCGATTAATTGTCTATTCTAAGCCATACGTTTCGGCCTGATAAGCTATTTTTCTCGAAGCTATAATCATTAGATGATAACCTTGCTCGGAAGAAGAAAATTATCTCAGTTCTAATATGGTTTTTATCAAAATTTTGGTAATCAAAGCGGTCTAGAACTTTAACTTTTATAGATTATAATTTCAATAAAATTTAAAACGTTTTACTTAATTTTAGATCAATTTAAACCGAAATATTAAGTAACTTAAAAAATTGCATCAATTCATAGTATGAATCTTAGACAAATTTTAAATAATTCTAAAATTGGATTGTTAGAAAAAATCAATTTTATAAAAACTCAAATAGATCCAGGTAGCTATAATAAGATATTTGAGAGTAATAGAATTTTAAGACATTCATTAAATAGGAATTTATTTCCCAAAAATCTTGAAAACATTAAAGTTAACGATCCATTGTATTTTACAAATGATTTTGTCTCTGAATTTCAGTGGGTTGCTAACAAGATATTATTAAATGTTTCGGATATTAATCAATTTGTTGTTTTAAAAGAAGAGTTTGAGATTTCAATTTTAAAAGGTGATTTTCCTACTGCTAAATCCCTTATTTCACAAATTGTTTCGAATTATGGATTTAGTATATGGTCAATTGAATCAGAACTGCATATCTCCGAGGAAGAAATTGGTTCAAGTGAAAACTGGTTAAAATTGTCCAATTATTTAAATATTATAGGGAATAATTTTTATGAATTCTGTATAAATGCGAGTAGTAAAAAAATTGAAAACTCTGTATCTTTTGAAAGTTATGTCAATCAAATACAGAATGATATAAATACTATAAATGCAAATGAGCTAATAAAAGATTTTTTTGTATTCAGCAATTTCGTATTTGCTAATTATAATTATTATTATTCTGATTTACGAAGCGCTATTTATATCTGTAACTTATTTTCTATAATAGATCAATATAATAATATTATAAATGTTATTACTGTAAACCTAAACAATAAAAATTGTGAATATAGAGCCTTATTTAAATCATTTGTTTCCAAATTAATTAAAGCGGGGAATTCAGATATAAGAGTTATCAATATTTATAATCATCTGTGGGATGAAAAATATATTGAAAATAAGAATTGGACTCTAATAAATGAGATATTAGAAATCTATTACAAAGGAGATTTTAAATCATCCCTGAAACTTAGTAAAATATTTATAATAGAATATCCTTTGGAATTCGAGGTCTATGAGATTTATATAAAGTCAATAATAAATTTAAAACAAGAATTTGAGCCTTTAGGACTAAGATCTATTGATTTAGTGTTAATGGAATTATATCAATATTTATTATTTAAAAAAAACAATGAAAAATGTGGTAGAAAATTAATTAAATATGCCCTCAAGTATTCGAATGGCAATCTAGGAATGCAAATAATGGATTTTCTTTCTAATATAGATAACAACAAAAATCAATCAATTAGATATTCTTTTTATTCTAATTCTTATAAAGTTGCTTTAGAAGGATTTAACTCTGCTATAGGTGATTTATTCGGGAATAATAACTATTTTGAATATAAAAAAATTTTGTATGGGCTTAAGGATGTGGAATATTCGAAGTTTGTTTCAACAGATAATTTACTGAAACTTGTTGCAGAAGTTGCTTATTATTACTATAGCAATAATTATTCTAGTGTAATAAGTCTTGTAACAGAAAATTTTTCAGTTATAATCTCCAGTAATTACTACAAAGAGCGTTTTTTGTTTTTTTTATTCGATTCTTATATAAAAGATAACAAAATTGAAGAAGCTCTCGATCTATTTGGATATATGATGTTTGATGAAGACACCTTTTACATCAAGACAAATTTCCAAGAACTATTTGAGCTAGCAATAGAGAATGATGATAAATTTAAATTCATTAGTAGTATAAATACTTTGATTCTATCATCTTTGTATTATTTTGAATATAATTTATATGAATTTCTAGATGAGTTTTTATGCTCAAGAAATTATGATTTAGAAGATGTATTACATCTCGAAAATTTAGATCCAAGTATTAATGTATATTTATTAAATAAGATATGCACGATAGATACCATCAAGTATTACTTTAATCGAATTAATGATACCGAGGAATTTAGATTGAAAGTTTTGTTTCGTCTAATAACTATAGATAAAAAGAATAAGAAAATTTATAGTGATGAAATCGATGAGATAAATAAAAAGATTTCTGTAAGAAATGTGATTAAAGAAGTTAATAATGGAAGATTATTCGTAGATATAGATAGACTCAAAGAACAATTAGTTGAGAAATATAATGATGATTTTAACCGTCTTTTAAGAATAGCCACAGAAAAGAAAAGCAATAAGTTGGTAAGTTTCAATGCTTCAAAAGCCAGAAACTGGGAAACGTCATTGAAAGAGCAGGTGCAAGATGATTTTAATAATTATAATGATGCTGATTTTGTGGCTTTTAAAAATATATATTATGAAGTTCGCGAGCAATTTTTATTTAGCAAAGAATATGGATTAGACAGTAGTTTGAGTACAAAAATTCGACATGGCGCATTGGAAAACCAAATTAGAAGTGTATTTGAGAAATTAAATTTGGTAACAACAAAGCTATCTGGCGAGTATATTGACTCTGAATACTGGAATTCACAAAAAGTTGAACCAGATTGCTTGGAAACTATACAGATTCAAATAAAAGTTTTTAGCAAACAAATAGATGATCTCACTGGGAATTTAAAAAACCATGCGATACAAATTACTCATGAAAGATTGAATAATCCAATTGCTGTATTTAACTATTCTACAAATGATGAGATCCTTTACAATTTTTATAAACAACATATCGATTATTTAAAAAATACAGACGATATTGTTGAAATTTTATTAAATGATTTAGCATACTATACGAATTTGAAATTGTGTATTGGTATTTACGAATATTTAGAAAATGAGGTCTATCAACTAATTAGTGATCTGGTCGAGAACTTTAGAAATAGCCTTCCTAAATCATTGCCTAGAAATATCATGCTTTATGAAAATTTAAATACGTCTTTGACAAATTTGCAATTGTGTCTTGAAGATGTTTCTGAGTGGTTTATATTAGAAACATCTTCAACCTCCAAATTATTAATGCTTGAAGATATAATAAATGCCAGTGTTGAAATTACAAAGCAATTAAATATAAGTATTACTGTTGATTATGAGGTGGATATGAAGTTTAAGAGCGTTTCTGGTTATAGTAGTTTGATCTATGTGTTTAATATTCTATTTACCAACGCAATTATTCACTCTCAATCCGATAATAAGATAAAGTTAACAGTTAAGAGTGAATTGATTGATGGTCAATATATTAAAATTGATGTTATTAATACTCACAATATTAAAGATCTTCAAAAAACAAAAGATAATTTGAAAATTATAAAGGATAATTGGAATGATTTAAAGAAAATAGAACGCTCTAATATTGAGGGGGAGAGTGGGTTCCATAAAATTAAACGAATAATGATATATGAAGCAAAATGCATAACAGAAAAGTTCGATTATGAAGTAAATAGTGAAAATATCACAATCTCACTTTTTTTAGTTTATAAAAAACCAGATAATCATGAAAATATTAATTATTGAAGATGATAGAATTAAGATCGATAAGTTAACATCCTTATTGTATAAATGCGATTTTGACTTAAGAGAGTCATTTCAATCAGGATTGGAAGCATTAAGATCGAACAACTATGATGTGTTAATTTTAGATATGACCATACCGCTTTGGGAGAAAGAGAATAATGATATTAATCAAAATTATGAACAATTTGGTGGAGAGAAGATATTACGCGAAATGAAGAGAAAAGCTATTATTGTTCCAGTAATCTTGTTTACTATGTTTGACAAATTTCCTATAGGTAATGATGTATTGACTTTCGAACAGATTTCTGCAAAATATAAACAGAATTTTGATTTTTATGTTGACGGGGTATATTATGATTCAAGAAACGATGATTGGAAGAGTAATTTGTTAACTCTAATAGAAAGTATAAAATAAATGAATCCTAATATTTCGATTTTGATCGTAGATGATGATATGAATAAAATTCAAAATATTATCACTACAATAAAAGCCCAGATTAAAGATGTGCCATTAAGAATAAATCAAGCCATTAGCATATCGGAAGCCAAACAATATTTAAAAAAAGATAAATATCACTTATTAATTTCAGATCTACAGATGCCGTTACATGAAGGGGGAGAATTAATACCAAAAGCCGGGGAAATCTTAGTTAGGGAAATTTATAAAGTAAAAAATAGACTCAATGTACCCTTATATATTATTGGTTTAACCCAACATCGTCAATTTATCTCAAATTTTAATAATCTTTGGAAGGTACTTTTTTATAACATGTCTGAAGAAAGTTGGAAGATATATTTACGAGATCTAATTTTTCATATTTATTTAATTAAGTCAAATTTATCACAATTTATTATTGAAACAATTTTCGTTGAAGGTGTAAATGATTTTAAATTATTACAAAAAACAACCGAATTATATTATGAAGAGTTATTGACAATGTTTAAAATCGAATATATTGATTTTGGAGGCGGTACTTCTTGGGTAGAACGAAAAATTCAGATATGGAGTAAAACTCTTAACAGAAAAGAAGACGGATCTTATTTGAAAAGTATTGGCTTGTTTGATCATGATCTTCCCGGTCTTAAATCGATTGAAATTATAAATCAAAGTATAAGAGTTGATTCTGCAGAAAGAAATACCTTCACTATTTTATCAACATCAGCAAAATATTCTCCATTATTGAAATCAATCAAATCGAAGGGGATTAATTTCTATACTACTATGGAGGATTTAATCGGAATAGATATTTGGCAATCAGCGAAAGAAAATGGATGGTTAGAGTCAAGAAAAGAAACTGACTTTATTAACAATGTTAAAGTAGATGAGGAATTTTTATTATCCGAAGGATTTACAGAGGAAGAAATTTTACAAATCTTGTTTAAAGTAAAAAGTGACTTCTGTCTATAACGGAGGTCAATGGGCCAGTTGATTCGGTTTGATTTGCCAATTATTTCGGAGGTCAATGGGCCAAATAATCTTCTTAAATTCGGAGGTCGTTGGGCCACTTTCCATTAAACTGCTTAAGTTGGTGTTGTATAATCATATGATCACAGCATGGCAGGACAACGGAAAGACAAAATGGAACTCAGAACACTTATCCTTCTAAAGAAAAAAGGACTTAGTAACCGTAAGGTTGCCCAGATAATGAACATCAACCGTAAAACGGTGGACAGCTATATTAAGCGGTTTAAAGTACTAGAATTAGATCATGCTGAACTTCTAGCTATGGATGATGCAAATCTTCATGATCTTTTTACCCAGGATGACCAAACCGAAAAGATGCGATATGAACACCTGTCATCTCAGTTCAGTAAGATACAGCAAGAGCTTAAGCGCCCTGGGGCCACCTTGCAGACGTTATGGCAAAATTACCTACTTGAATATCCTGATGGTTACCGCTATACCCAATTTACCACCCATTACAGAAAGTGGAGAGGCAAGATCAAAGCTTCGGGGAAACTGGATCATAAAGCGGGTGAAAAACTTTTCGTAGACTTTACAGGCAAAAAGATGTCCTATGTTGATAGGTATCCATTCTACCAAGTACATATTGACTTAGATCGGCTCAGTGGTTAGCTTTGCTGTTATGAACAACCTTCAAGAAAAACGTGAGCGTATGCTGTCTATGATAGCAGACTGGCAGCAGAGCGGAAAAAGCAAGAAAGCGTTTTGCACGGAAAATGGGATCAAGGAAGCGACTTTTTATTATTGGTTTTCGCGCAGTAAAGAAAATGACACTACCGGAGGGAACTTTATCACAATCGACAACGCGACCCGAAGGAACGATGTTGAGATTATCTATCCCAACGGTGTGCGTATAAAGGTCGAAAATGATCTTGCCC